>NZ_LOVS01000192.1:0-84588 GCF_001523835.1 Burkholderia sp. ABCPW 14
CGGATCTGTACTCGGCGCAGCAGCAGCTCATCAGCGCGCGGCTCGCACGCTGGTCGAATCTCGTCGACCTGTATCGTTCGCTCGGCGGCGGCTGGATCGAGCGCGCGGGCGAGACGCCGCGCCCGGCCGACGCGCCGGTCGACTACGGCAAGGCGGCGGCGCCGGCGTCGGCCGCGCCCGCCGCTGCGGCCAGCGCGACGACGGCCGGCTGAGCGTTCGCGCGCGCCGCACGGCGGACGAAGGCGGTCGATTCGTTCGTCGCGCGCCGTGCGAGCGGAAGCGGCTGCGTCGCATCGCGATGCGTGAACAAAAACCCCGCGTTCTTCGGAACGCGGGGTTTTTTGTCTTCAGCGCGGCGGACGCGTCGAGAAACGGAATGTGCCGCGAAATGAACCGTACCCCGGAGATCGGATCAGTGTCCGGCTTTTTGGGATGCCATTCGAAAAGCGGCGTTTTTGTCCGATCGACTGCGCGGCGGCGGGCGGCGGGCGGCGCGCAGTCGCGGCTCAATGCAGGTCGGCAGGCTGTCTGTCGAAGTCTCGGCCCGCGCGGCGGATGTCGCTGCGCGCATCCTTCTCGCCCTTCATGCCGTTGAACACGAGATTGAGCACGACGGCTGACACCGATGCGAGCAAGATGCCGCTATGGAGGATCGGCGCGAGCGCGGCGGGCAGCTTCGAGAAGAAGTTCGGCGACACGACGGGCACGAGCCCGAGCCCGATGCTCACCGCAACCACGAACAGGTTGTGATGGTTGCGCACGAAGTCGACCTTCGACAGCACCTTCACGCCGTTCGCCGCGACCATCCCGAACATCACGATGCCCGCGCCGCCGAGCACGAACGGCGGCACCGATGCGACGAGCTGCGCCATCTTCGGAAAGAGCCCGAGCAGCACGAGGATCGCGCCGCCCGTCGCGCAGACGAAGCGGCTCTTCACGCCCGTCACGCCGATGAGCCCGACGTTCTGCGAGAACGATGTGTGCGGGAACGAGTTGAAGATGCCGCCGATCAGCGTGCCGAGCCCGTCGACGCGCAGCCCGCGCACGAGCGTGTCCTGATCGACGGGCCGCTCCACCATGTCGCCGACCGCGAGGAACATCCCGGTCGACTCGATGAACGTGACGAACATCACGATCACCATCGTCGCGATCGACAGCGGATCGAAATGCGGGAGTCCGAAATGGAACGGCATCACAAAGCCGACCCAGGGCGCGGCCGCGACGCCGTCGGTGTTCACGCGGCCCGCGGCGAACGCGATCGCGAAGCCCGCGACCATGCCGAGCAGCACGGAGATGTTCGCGATGAAGCCGCGGCCGAACTTGCTGATGAGGAGGATCAGCATCAGCACGAGGAGCGACAGGCCGAGATAGACCGGATCGCCGTAATTCGGATTGCCGACGCCGCCCGCCGCCCAGTTGATCCCGACTTCCATCAGCGACAGACCGATCACCGAGATCACGGTGCCGACGACGACGGGTGGAAAGAACCGCAGCAGCTTGCCGATCATCGGCGCGAGCACGATGCCGATCGCGCCCGCCGCGATCGTCGAGCCGAAGATGTCGAGGATGCCGAGGCCGGGGTTCGTGCCGATCGCGATCATCGGGCCGACGGCCGCGAACGTGCAGCCCATGATGACGGGCAGGCGGATCCCGAAGATCCACAGGCCGAGCGTCTGGATCAGCGTCGCGATCCCGCACGCGAACAGGTCCGCGCTGATCAGGAAGGCGATCTGGTCTTTCGGCAGCTTGAGCGCGCCGCCGACGATGAGCGGCACCGCGACGGCGCCGGCATACATGACGAGAACGTGTTGCAGCCCGAGCGTCAGCAGCTTGCCGGACGGCAGCACGTCATCGCACGGATGGACCGTGTTCGATTGCATCTGTCTCACTCCATGATCTTGTTTTGAAGATGATTCAACGGTATGCGCATCGACGAACCGCAACAAGAGCACTGGGTTCTATTCCGTGCTTTGCTGCGTCGATATGCGCGCGGGGCGTCGGGGAGCGATGCGTTCATCTCGGGGACCTGCGGGGCAAGTGGGTGTCGCGGTTTTATCGCCGGCCAAAATTGATCGGTCGACGTCGCCAAATATCGTCTGGTTTATGGTCTGTATCGACGGCTCGGCATAGTGGCCGCGCGCGACGCGCGAAATTCGCACCGGGTTAACCCGCGCGCAGCCGTTTCGTGCGGAAATTTGGGGGGTGTGCGCGGATTGCGTGAGCGCCGCCGAGCAGACGTTTATCATCGGCGTCGGCTCATTCGAATCCATGTTTCGTTATGCGATTTCTCGGCATCGATCTGGGGACCGGTTCCCTCAAGCTCGCGATCGTCGACGGCGACGGGCGCGCGTGCGCGTCGGCGGGCGCCGCGTACGCGGTCGCGACGCCGCGGCCCGGCTGGGCGGAGATCGACGTCGCCGCGTGGTGGCGCGCGCTCGCCGACGCCGCGCAGCGCTTGCCCGAACGCGAGCGCGCGCGGGTGCGGGCGATTGGCTTTTCCGGGCAGATGCACGGCGTCGTGTTGACCGACGCGTCCGGGCGCGCGCTGCGGCCCGCGATGCTGTGGCCCGATGCGCGCGCGACCGCGCTCGTCGCGAGCTGGCCCGCGGCGTCCAATCCCGTATCGCCCGGCATGGCGGGGCCGCTGCTCGCGTGGCTCGCCGCGCATGAGCCCGACACGCTGCGCGCCGCGCGCTGGGCGCTGCAGCCGAAAGACTGGCTGCGCGTTGCGCTGGGCGGCGATGTCGCGAGCGATCCGTCCGACGCGTGCGCGACCGCGCTCGCGGGCCCGGACGGGGACTGGGACGATGCGCTGATCGAATCGCTCGGCTTGCCGCGCGCGTTGTTCGCGCCGCCGAGCGCATCGGACGCGCGGTGCGGCACGTTGTCGGCCGATGCGGCGCGCGCGCTCGGCCTGCCTGCGGGCATCGCGCTCGCGACGGGCGCGGGCGACACGCCGTGCGCGGCGCTCGGCAGCGGCCTCGCGCACGACGGCGACGCGCTGTTGACGACCGGCACGGGCGGCCAGATCGTCGTGCTGACCGCGCAGGGCGCCGCGCCGCGCGCAGGCTTGCACCGTTATCGTGCGGCGGGCGGCGCGCGCTATTACACGATGGCCGCGATGCAGAACGTCGGGATCGCGCTCGAATCGGCGCGCGGCTGGCTCGTCTATCCGGATTGGCGCGCCGCCTACGACGACGCGTTCGGCGCGAACGCGTCGCCGCAGATCAGCTTCCTGCCGTATCTGACGGGTGAGCGCTCGCCGTGGATGAATCCCGCCGCGAGAGGCGGCTGGCTCGGCTTGTCGCTCGGCGACTCGCGCGGCGCGCTGATGCGCGCGGCGTTCGAAGGCGTCGCGTTCGCGTTGCGCGCGGGGCTCGACGCGATCCGCGCCGACGGCTCGCCCGTGCGTGCGCTGCGGCTCGCGGGCGGCGGCTCGATCGAGCCGCGCTGGCGGCAACTGCTCGCCGATGCGCTCGACGTCGAGCTCTTCGCGGTCGACGGCGCGGACGCCGCCGCGCGCGGCGCGGCGCTGCTCGGCGGCGTCGCGGCGGGCCATTGGCGGGCGGCGGAGCTCGCCGCGCTCGCGCCGGGGGCCACCCGCGTCGGCGCGCCGACGCACGATGCCGCGCTTGCCGCGCGCCGCGCGCGCTTCGTCGAACTTTACCGACGCACCGAAGCATGGCTCGCGGCGGGCGTGTGAGTGTTTCCGTCGCGTCGGCCGGCGTCGACGCCGCTTCGACGGGCGCGACGCGAACAGCGTCGTGAAAGCGATGTGTTCGCCATGCGAATCGCATCGCCGCGCTGCCGAAAACGGTGGTCGGACACGGCGACGCACGGCGTTTCGCCGGGCGCCTGGCGGGAGACCGCCGGCGCGGCCGGCGCTTCAGTCCGCGTCGCCGCTCGCGGGCAGCTCGCGCACGCCGGTGCCGGAGAACCGTTCGCGGTAGGCGCCGGGCGTCACGCCCAGGCGGCGCACGAACACGCGCCGTAGTTGATCGTCGGAATGAAATCCGCTGCGAACGGCGACGGTCTTGAGCGGCAGTCCCTCTTGCTCGAGCATTCGACGCGCTTTTTCCAGTCGCGCGATTTCGATGAATTCGGCCGGACGATATCCGGTTTCCCGCACGAAGACGCGGATGAAGTTGCGCTCGCTCATCGCGGCGCGCTTCGCGAGCTGCGCAACGGTCAAACGCTCGTCCAGCGAATTCAGAATCCAGTCCTGAACGTCGCGGATGGACGAGTGAGCGGTCATCTGACTGGCCAGATAGACGCTGAACTGCGATTGTCCGCCGGGCCGTTTCAGGTAGATCACGAGATCGCGCGCGACGGCGAGCGCGATCTCCCGGCCGAGATCCTCTTCGACCATCGCGAGCGCGAGATCGAGGCCGGCCGTGACGCCCGCCGAAGTCCACACGTTGCCTTCCCGCACGAAAATGGCGTCGGGTTCCACCTTTACCGCCGGATAGCGAACCTGCAACATGGTCGCGACGCTCCAGTGCGTCGTCGCCCGGCGGCCGTCCAGCATCCCGGACTCGGCAAGAAAGAAGCAGCCGGAGCACAGCCCCACCATCCGGCCGATCCGGCCGGACACGTCGCGGCACCAGCCGACGAGCATCGACGTGTCGCGCAGCGCGCGTTCGATGTCGCGCGCGCCGACGACGATTGCCGTGTCCGGCACGGCGAGGGTGTCGATCGCCTTGGTCGCTTCGAGCACGATGAGGGTGTCGGACTTGACTGTGCCCTTCGCGGGCGCGGCGATCTGAAGATCATAGACGGGCGCGTGTCCGGCGGGCGGCGAGCCGCGCGTTCGCATAATCGAACACGTTGATGACGCCGACGGCTTCAATTGCCTTGAACCCCGGATAGATCACGACATCGACGGTCGTCGTTCGATGCCGGGGGGGAATTTCCGCTGCCATGCCGCTTCACCATCGACTTGCCGAGACGGCGCCGATCTTAACCCGTTTCATCGATCCGGACGATCGCTCGCGCCGCGGGAGCGCACCCCGGCGCGCACGGTCGCCGTTGTTCGCGCGCGCTCCCGGCGGGCGCGGCTGCCCTGGGGCATGGAGCGCGCTGCGTCCGGCGGCGCGCCTGCACCGGTATTGCCGGTTCGTTTATCCGGTCGCTCGCGCGTCGCGACCGATCGCGCCCCGTCGACGAACGGCGGCGTGCGGCGAGTTGGGGCACAATCACGGGCGGCATGTCCGCCCGTCGGGCGGGGGCGCGCGTGCTCCGGATGCGCGGGCGACGCCCGTAGTCCGTCGCCCGTCGCCCGTCGCGGGCGTTCGGCTCCCGGGCCTCTGCGCGGCCGGGCGGGAGGAGCGGAGCGGGCGGCGCCGCAGGAACGGGCATTGCGACGCCCGCCGGGTCCTGACAACTTTCCGCCGATTCCTGCCAATTTCCTTGCCGCTGCCGCCGGGCCGGCCGTGCATGCGGATACACTTTGGGCACTCAACCCAGCTACTTCTCTGGAGAACACGCATGAAAACAAAAGCCGCGATCGCCTGGAAGGCGGGCGAACCGCTGACGATCGAAGAGGTCGATCTCGAAGGTCCGCGCGCGGGCGAGGTGCTGATCGAGGTGAAGGCAACGGGCATCTGCCACACGGACTACTACACGCTCTCCGGTGCGGACCCCGAAGGCATCTTCCCGGCGATCCTCGGCCACGAAGGCGCGGGCGTCGTCGTCGACGTCGGTCCGGGCGTCGGCACCGTGAGGAAGGGCGACCACGTGATTCCGCTCTACACGCCCGAATGCCGCGAGTGCAAGTTCTGCCTGTCGCGCAAGACGAACCTGTGCCAGAAGATCCGCGCGACGCAAGGCAAGGGCCTGATGCCCGATGCGACCTCGCGCTTCTCGATCGGCGGCAAGCCGATCTTCCACTACATGGGCACGTCGACGTTCTCGAACTACATCGTGGTGCCGGAGATCGCGGTGGCGAAGGTGCGCGAGGACGCGCCGTTCGACAAGATCTGCTACGTCGGCTGCGGCGTGACGACGGGCGTCGGCGCGGTCGTCTACTCGGCGAAGGTCGAGGCGGGCGCGAACGTGGTCGTGTTCGGTCTCGGCGGGATCGGCCTGAACGTGATCCAGGGCGCGAAGATGGTCGGCGCGGACAAGATCATCGGCGTCGACCTCAACCCGAAGCGCGTCGAGCTGGCGAGGAAATTCGGCATGACGCACTTCGTCAACCCGAGCGAGGTCGAGAACGTCGTCGATCATATCGTGCAGCTGACGGACGGCGGCGCGGACTATTCGTTCGAATGCATCGGCAACGTGAAGGTGATGCGCCAGGCGCTCGAGTGCACGCACAAGGGCTGGGGCCAGTCGTTCATCATCGGCGTCGCGGCGGCGGGCGAGGAGATCAGCACGCGGCCGTTCCAGCTGGTGACGGGCCGCGAGTGGAAAGGCTCGGCGTTCGGCGGCGCGCGCGGGCGCACCGACGTGCCGAAGATCGTCGACTGGTACATGGAAGGCAAGCTCAACATCGACGACCTGATCACGCACACGCTGCCCCTCGAGCGGATCAACGACGGCTTCGATCTGATGAAGAAGGGCGAGTCGATCCGCTCGGTCGTGCTGTACTGATCGCGGACCTTGCATGCGAGCGGAGCCGGCGCCAATGCGCTAACAGCTTCGCATCGGACCGAACCAAGCGCCAAGGCGCCTGGTTCGGTCGGCATTTGATCGACAGGAGACGGACAATGCTCGAACTCGTTTCGTCGCACGCGTGTCACGGCGGCGAGCAGCGTTTCTATCGCCATGAATCGAAGGCGATCGGACTGCCAATGCAGTTCTCGGTGTACGTGCCGCCGCAGGCGGCGCACGGCCGCGTGCCGGCGCTGTTCTATCTGGCGGGCCTCACGTGCACCGAGGAGACGTTCGCGATCAAGGCGGGCGCGCAGCGCTTCGCCGCGCGGCATGGGATCGCGCTCGTCGCGCCCGATACGAGCCCGCGCGGCGCCGGCGCGCCGGGCGAGGCGGATGCGTGGGATTTCGGCGTCGGCGCGGGCTTCTACGTGAATGCGACCGAAGCGCCATGGTCGACGCACTGGCGGATGGATGCGTACGTCGTCGACGAGCTGCGCGAGATCGTGACGGCCGGGTTGCCGATCGACGGCGCGCGGCTCGGCGTCTTCGGCCATTCGATGGGCGGCCACGGCGCGCTCGTGCTCGCGCTGCGCAATCCGGGCGTGTATCGGTCGGTGTCGGCGTTCGCGCCGATCGCCGCGCCGACGCGTTGCCCGTGGGGCGAGAAGGCGTTTTCCGGTTATCTGGGCGCCGATCGCGACGCGTGGAAGCAGTACGACGCAAGCGAACTGGTTGCGCGCGCGGACGCGCCGCATTTCGGCGAAGGCATCCTGATCGATCAGGGACTCGCCGACCCGTTCCTCGCGACGCAGCTGAACCCGGACGTGTTCGAGGCCGCGTGCCGCGCGGCGGGGCAGCCGCTCACGCTGCGCCGTCACGAAGGCTACGATCACGGCTATTACTTCATTTCGACGTTCATCGCCGATCACATCGAGCATCACGCGCGCGTGCTGTGCCGATGAGCATGCGATAGATCGCTCGCGAGAGCGACCCGGCAACGAAAAAAAGCCCACACGGCTCAGGCGAGCGGCGTGGGCTTTTCTATCGGCCGATCGGCGTGCTTCGCGCGCCGCCGAACTCACGCGCTGTGCCGCCGCCCGGCGAGACTCGCGCCATAGACGACGGCTGACAGCGCGGTGATCCAGAAGCTCGTCGGCCAGTCGGTGTAATACGCGAGCGTGATGCCGAGCCACGCTTCGCCGAGCGCGAACGCGGCCGCGAGCCAGACGCCCGCCGTGAGGCGTGTCGCGAGATTCTGTGCGGCGGCCGCGGGCCCGACGAGCAGCGTGAACACGAGCAGCACGCCGACGATCTGCGTGCACGCGGCGACGGCGAGCGCGCAGATCGACAGGAACAGGATCGACACGAGCCGCAGCGACACGCCCTTCGCTTCCGCGAGCTCCGGCTGCAGCGACGCGAAGAGGAGCGGCCGCGCGATCGCCGCGAGCGCGACGAGGCTTACCGCGCCGATCGCGGCGAGCACGACGAGCGTCGCGTGGCTCACGCCGAGCACGTTGCCGAACAGGAGCGCGGTGACCTGCGTCGCGTAGCTCGTGTAGAAATGCAGGAACAGCAGCCCGCAGCCGAGCGCGACCGACAGGATCACGCCGATCGCGACGTCGCGGCCCGCGAGCCGCTCGCCGAGCGCGCCCATGCCGATGCCGGCGGCGAGCGTGAAGCCGACCATCCCCCAGATCGGCGACAGGCCGAGGAGCGCCGCGCCCGTCGCGCCGGTGAAGCCGACGTGCGACAGCGCATGGCCCGCGAACGTCTGCCCGCGCAGCACGAGGAAGTAGCCGACGATGCCCGCGAGCACGGCGACGATCCCCGCCGCCGCGAACGCGTTGATCATGAATTCGTATTCAAACATCGTGTGAGTGTCCGGCGCCGTGTGAATGGGCGTGGCCATGTCCGTGAGCATGCTCGTGGTCGTGCTCGTCTTCGTGTCCGTGATCGTGCTTCTCGACCTCGACGTTGCCCGACATCACGAAGATGCGGCCGTTCACGCGCATCACGTCGATCGGCGAGCCGTACAGCCGCGACAGCACGGGCTTCGTGATCACTTCGTCGACGGTGCCGAGCGCCGCGACGCCGTTGCCGAGATACAGCACGCGATCGAGCGCGTTCAACAGCGGGTTGAGCTCGTGCGCGGAAAACAGCACCGTGATGCCGAGCTCGCGCTGCACGCGCCGCACGAGCTCGACGACGCCGCGCTGATGATTCGGATCGAGGCTGATGAGCGGCTCGTCGAGCAGCAGGAGCTTCGGCGTGCCGAGCAGGCATTGCGCGAGCAGCAGGCGCTGGCGCTCGCCGCCCGATAGCTCGGAAAGCGGCCGCTTCGCGAGGGCCGTCGCGCCGACGAGCTCGAGCACGCGGTCGACGTCGGCCGCAACCGACGCACTCGCGTGCGGCAGCCCCCAGCGATGGCCGTCCGCCGCCATCGCGATGAAGTCGTGGCCGCGCACGCGGCGTCCGGCGAGCGCGCTGCGGATCTGCGGCATGTAGCCGATCGCCGGATTGCCGCGCGCGACGGGCTCGCCCGCGACGCGGATCGCGCCGGATTCGGCCGGCACGAGGCCGAGCAATGCGCGCATCAGTGTCGTTTTGCCCGCGCCGTTCGGCCCGAGCACGCCGACGAACTCGCCCGCCTCGACGGCGAAGCTCACGTCGCGCAGGATCGTGCGGCCGCCGAGCGCGAGCGTCACGTGTTCGAGTTCGAGCGCATGCATGGATTGGGTCATGTCGTTACGGACGTTGGCCGAGCGCCGCCGCGAGCGCGTCGAGCTGCGCGAGCATCCATTGCTGGAAGGTCTTGCCGGCGGGCTGCGTTTCGGTGACGCTCACCGTCGGCACGCGCGCATCCTGCGCGATCGTCAGCATCCGCTTCGTCATCGGCTCGACCGCCTGGCTGTTGTAGATCAGCACGCGCACCTGGCGCTTTCTCAGATCGTTCTCGAACGCGGCGATATCGGCGGGGCTCGCCTCGGTGTCGTTCATCGTCGCGAGCTGGAAGCGCGGGTTGCGCATCTCGAGCCCGATCGCATCGGCCATGTAGCCGAACACGGGCTCCGTCGCGGTCACGGGCACGCCCTTGTAGCGCGCGCGCAGCTCGGCGACCTTCGCGTCGATCGGCTTGATCGACGCAACGAACTTCGCGAGGTTCGCGTCGTACTCCGCCTTGTGCGCGGGATCCGCCGAGCCGAGCGCCGCGGCGAGCGCGCGCGCGGCGACGGGCATCGTCGCCGGGTCGTACCACAGGTGCGGGTTGTCGCCCGCCTTCTTGCCGACGAGCTCCGCGACGACGACCGCCTTGCGCTTCGTATTCTTCGACGCGGCGAGGAGCTTCGCCATCCACGGATCGTAGTCGGCGCCGTTGTAGATCACGAGGTCCGCGCGCTGCAGCTCGCGCGCGACCTTCGGGCTCGCTTCGAACAGATGCGGATCCTGATCGGGATTGCTGAGGATGCTCGACACCACGACGTGCGCGCCGCCGATCTGCTTCGCGACGTCGCCGTAGAAGTTCTCGGCGGCGACGATCTTGAACGTCGCGTTCTGCGCAAACGCGGTGCCGGCGAACGCGAGCGCGGCGACGCCGGCGGCGAGCGTGCGCGTCACGCGCGACGCGCGCAGCGTGAGCGGCGAGCCTGCCGAACGCGGCGCGCGCGACAAAGATGCAAACGTGCGCAACGGCGCACGCAACGTGGCGGCAAAGGACATGCGGTCGATCCTCGATTCGGTTGACGGAATGAAAAGCCGGGAAAGGCAGCCGGAAAAGATGTCGAGCGGCTCAGCCGTGGTGCGCGTGCTTCGTCTTGCACTGTCCGCAGAGGCCGGTTAGCTCGACGACCTGCCGATGCACCTCGAAGCCGTGCGCGGGCGGGCTCGCCGAGAGCTGCTTGGCGAGATCGCCGCCGGGAATCTCGACGGTTTCGCCGCATTCCTCGCAGATCAGGAACTGCCCTTCGTGCGGCTTGCCGATCTCGCAGCACGCGATGAACGCGTTCTTCGATTCGATCCGGTGGATGAAGCCGTGCTCGACGAGAAATTCGAGCGCGCGGTAGACGGTCGTCGGCGGTACGCGGCCACGCTGCGGCTCGAGCTCGGCGAGCAGATCGTACGCGCCGATCGGCCGGCCGGAGGCGAGCACGCGCTCGTAGACCTGCCGGCGCAGCGGCGTCCACGCGAGCCCGTGCTCGGCGGCGAACGCGTCGGCGCGGGAGAGGCGGGCGGCGAGGGAGTGGGTCGAGGCCATCGTGCGAACCGGTCGGACGGAAGATGGCGTGATGATATAACGTATCCGGGCGCATTGCATCCTCGCGCCGCGCACCCCGCCTGCGACCCCGCCTGTCGCCCTTCTCCCGCCTGAGCCGCCCGCATTCGCGATGCGGCGGCGCATCATCGAAAGACCGCTTTTCCGCCTTGACAGTGCCGGATTCGTGGTCGATCATTCGTTCGCATATAGAGCAAATGATCGATCGGCGGGCGAACGCTCGATTCGACGGCCGGCGGCGCGACGTATAACGAATCGGAGACACCAGTGAGACTGCAGGAGAAGGTCGCGATCCTGACGGGCGCGGCAAGCGGCATCGGCGAAGCGGTGGCGCGACGCTATCTGGAAGAGGGCGCGCTTTGCGTGCTCGCCGATCTGAAACCGGCCGACGGCTCGCTCGCGCGGCTCATCGCCGCGCATTCCGACCGCGCGATCGCCGTGCCGGCGGACGTCACGCGCCGCGACGACATCGCGCGCATCGTCGCCACGGCGGTCGAACGCTTCGGCGGCGTCGACATCCTCTTCAACAATGCGGCGCTCTTCGACATGCGCCCGCTCCTCGACGAATCGTGGGACGTGTTCGACCGCCTCTTCGCCGTCAACGTGAAGGGAATGTTCTTCCTGATGCAGGCGGTCGCGCAGCGGATGGTCGAGCAGGGGCGCGGCGGCAAGATCGTCAACATGTCGTCGCAGGCGGGCCGCCGCGGCGAGGCGCTCGTGTCGCACTACTGCGCGACGAAGGCCGCGGTGCTGAGCTACACGCAGTCGGCCGCGCTCGCGCTCGCGAAGCACCGGATCAACGTGAACGGCATCGCGCCCGGCGTCGTCGACACGCCGATGTGGGAGCAGGTCGACGCGCTCTTCGCGCGCTACGAGAACCGCCCGCTCGGCGAAAAGAAGCGGCTCGTCGGCGAAGCGGTGCCGCTCGGCAGAATGGGCGCGCCCGACGATCTCACCGGCGCCGCGCTGTTCCTCGCGTCGGCCGATGCCGACTACATCACCGCCCAGACGCTCAACGTCGACGGCGGCAACTGGATGAGCTGACATGAAACGATTCCCATGCTTTCGTCGCTCTTTCTCCCGCGCGGGGGCGGTCAGCCGCCTCGGGGCGGCCCTGCGCGAGCCGATGTGATGGCCGCGATCGTCGCCGCGGGCGAACTGCTCGCCGAATTCGTCGCCGCGCAGCGCGGCCAGGGCTTCGATGTGCCGGGCGCGTTCGCCGGCCCGTTTCCGAGCGGCGCACCCGCGATCTTCGCCGACCAGGCGGCGCGCATGGGCGTGTCGGTCGCGTACGCGGGCTGCGTCGGGAAAGACGCGTTCGGCGATGCGATCGTCGCGCGGCTCGCGGGCCACGGCGTCGACGTCGCGCACGTTCGCCGCGCCGCGCGGCCGACCGGCATCGCATGCGTCGCCTATCGCGCGGACGGCGGCCGGCAATTCGTATTCAGCATCGAAGGCAGCGCATCCGCGCTCCTCGAGCCGGCCGACGTCGAGCCGTCGATGTTCGCGGGCTGCCGCTATTTCCACGTGATGGGCTCGTCGCTCACGAGCGAGAACGCGATCGCCGCGGTGAAGCGCGGCGTGATCGAGGCGGCGCGCGTCGGCGCGAAGATCTCGTTCGATCCGAACGTGCGCGCCGAGATGCTCGCGTTCGCGCCGATGCGCTCGGCGCTGCGCGAGATGCTCGACGCGTGCCACCTGTTCCTGCCGAGCGACGCCGATCTGCCGTTCTTCTGCGGGCCGCAGCCGCCCGAGCGCGCGATCGCGGGGCTGCTCGCGACGCATCCGCTCCTCGAGCGCGTCGTGCTGAAGCGCGGCGCGGCGGGCAGCGCCGCGTTCGACCGCACGGGCAGCGTCGCCGCGCCCGCATACGAGACCGCCGAAGTCGATCCGACCGGCGCGGGCGACTGCTTCGGCGGCACGTTCGTCGCGTGCGTGATCGCGGGGCTGCCGGTCGCGACCGCGCTCGCTCGCGCGAACGCGGCGGGCGCGCTCGCCGTGTCGCGCGTCGGGCCGATGGAGGGCAACAGCATGCCGGACGAAATCGATCGCTTCCTCGCCGAGCGGGAGGGGCGATGCGCGGCGTGAGCACCGTCGCCGAACAACCGCGTGCGACCGGCCACCCGGTGCAGATGCTACGCGAGATCTTCGACGCGAACCGCGCGGGCCGCGCGCGCGGCATCTATTCGGTGTGCAGCGCGCATCGCCTCGTGCTCGAAGCGGCGTTCGAAGCGGCGCGCGCCGACGAATCGCCGCTTCTCGTCGAGGCGACCTGCAATCAGGTCAATCATCGCGGCGGCTATACCGGGATGACGCCCGCGGATTTCCGGCGCGACGTCGACGCGCTCGCGCGCGACGCGGGCTTTCCGGCGCAGGCGCTGATTCTCGGCGGCGATCACCTCGGCCCGAATCCGTGGCGGCACCTGTGTGCGCGCGACGCGATGCGCGAGGCGCAAGCGATGGTCGCCGCGTACGTCGCCGCGGGCTTCATGAAGATCCATCTCGACGCGAGCATGGCGTGCGCGGACGATGCCGCGCCGCTGTCCGACGCGACGATCGCCGAGCGCGCGGCGCAGCTTTGCGCGGCCGCGGAAGAGGCGGCCGCCGCCGCGGGCGTGTCGCCCGTCTACGTGATCGGCACTGAAGTGCCGACGCCGGGCGGCGAGGTGAGCGCGGCGGCAACGAACACGGCAACCGGCGTGGCGCATGAAGCGGCGCATGGCGCGGCGAACGAGCATGGCGGCGAAGCGAATCCCCCCGCGAGCGATGCGCGCGGCGCGGCGGCCGGCCATCGCGGCGCGTTTGCGCAAATCGAAGTCACGCGCGCGGACAGCGTGAGCGCGACGCTCGCCGCGCATCGCGACGCGTTCGCGCGGCACGGCTTGCGCGACGCGTGCTCGCGCGTGATCGCGATCGTCGCGCAGCCGGGCGTCGACTTCGACGATCGTCGCGTGCTCGACTACGATCCGGCGCGCGGAGCCGAGCTCGGCGCGAGCATCCTGCGCACGCCGCCGCTCGTGTTCGAAGCGCATTCGACCGATTATCAGACGGACGACGCGCTCGCCGCGCTCGTGCGCGATCACTTCGCGATCCTGAAGGTCGGGCCGGCGCTGACCTTCGCGTTGCGCGAGGCGCTGTTCGCGCTGACCTACATCGAGGATGCGCTCTTCGACGACGCGTCCGAGCGCTCGCAGCTGCGCGACGTGATCGACGCGGCGATGCGCGAGCGTCCCGAATACTGGGCGCCGTACTACCGCGGAGATGCGCTCGCGCAGCGGCTCGCGCGCCAGTTCAGCTACAGCGACCGGATCCGCTATTACTGGCTGCAGCCCGCCGTCGCGGCGGCGCTCGCGCGCCTCTTCGACAACCTCGCGCACCGCGCGCCGCCCGAGACGCTCGTCGCGCAGTGGCTGCCCGACGTGTATGCCGCGTGCCGTCGCGGCGAGCTCGCGCGCGAGCCGGTCGCGTGGGTGCGCCATCGAATCCGGGACGTGATCTCGCGCTACGCGCGCGCGTGCGGAATGCAGCAAAGCGCTTGAAGCAGCCCGCCCGACGGGCGGCAAACACGATATCAAGACAGGAGACATGCCATGCAACGAAAGACGTTCATCGCCGCCGCCGCGCGCCTCTTCGCGGGCGCCGCGCTCGCGTCGTCGGCGCTCGCCGCGCAGGCGGCGACGCTGACGGTCGCGACGCTCAACAACCCGGACATGATCGAGCTGAAGAAGCTGTCGTCCGCGTTCGAGAAGGCGAACCCGGACATTCGCCTGAACTGGGTGATTCTCGAAGAAAACGTGCTGCGCCAGCGCGCGACGACCGACATCACGACGGGCAGCGGCCAGTTCGACGTGATGGCGATCGGCACGTACGAGGCGCCGCAGTGGGGCAAGCGCGGCTGGCTCGCGCCGATGACGAATCTGCCCGCCGACTACGATCTGAACGACGTGATCAAGACGGCGCGCGACTCGCTGTCGTACAACGGCCAGCTCTACGCGCTGCCGTTCTACGTCGAGAGCTCGATGACGTTCTATCGGAAGGATCTGTTCGCGGCGAAGGGCCTGAAGATGCCCGAGCAGCCGACCTACGACCAGATCGCCGAGTTCGCCGACAAGCTGACCGACAAGGCGAACGGCACGTACGGGATCTGCCTGCGCGGCAAGGCCGGCTGGGGCGAGAACATGGCGTATGTGTCGACGGTCGTCAACACGTTCGGCGGCCGCTGGTTCGACGAGAACTGGAACGCGCAGCTCACGTCGCCCGAATGGAAGAAGGCGATCAACTTCTACGTGAACCTGCTGAGGAAGAACGGGCCGCCGGGCGCGAGCTCGAACGGCTTCAACGAGAACCTGACGCTCACCGCGTCGGGCAAGTGCGCGATGTGGATCGACGCGACGGTCGCGGCGGGCATGCTGTACAACAGGCAGCAGTCGCAGGTCGCGGACAAGATCGGCTTCGCGGCGGCGCCCGTGGCCGCCACGCCGAAGGGCTCGCACTGGCTGTGGGCATGGGCGCTCGCGATCCCGAAGACATCGAAGCAGCAGGACGCGGCGAAGAAGTTCATCGAATGGGCGACGTCGAAGCAGTACGTCGAAATGGTCGGCAAGGACGAAGGCTGGGCGTCGGTGCCGCCGGGCACGCGCCAATCGACTTATCAGCGCGCCGAGTACAAGGCCGCCGCGCCGTTCTCCGACTTCGTGCTGAAGGCGATCCAGACCGCCGATCCGAACGATCCTTCGCTGAAGAAGGTGCCGTACACGGGCGTCCAGTACGTCGGCATTCCTGAATTCCAGTCGTTCGGCACGGTCGTCGGCCAGGCGATCGCGGGCGCGGTCGCGGGGCAGATGAGCGTCGATCAGGCGCTCGCCGCCGGTCAGGCCGCGGCCGATCGCGCGGTGCGCCAGGCCGGCTACCGGAAGTGAGGCGCCGCGCGCGCCGCGCCGCTCGCGGGCGCGGCGCGCACGGCATCGCAGTGACGCGGGCGCAAGCGGCACGCGCGCCCGCGCATCGAAAGAGGTGGTCCCGATCATGCGTCACTTACGTCTTCCTCTCGCTCACTCGGCGTCGCTCGGCGACGCGGGGCCCGCTGCCGGCGAGCGCGCGCGCGGCAAGCCGGCGCGCTGGCTCGCGACGCCGTCCGTCGCCGTGCTGTTCCTGTGGATGGCGATCCCGCTCGCGATGACGATCTGGTTCTCGCTTTCGCGCTACAACCTGCTGAACCCCGACGTCCAAGGCTTCGCCGGCCTCGACAACTACCGCTTTCTCGCGACGGATCCGTCGTTCCTGCCGGCGATCTGGCACACGCTCGCGCTGATCGGCTCGGTGCTCGCGATCACGGTGGCCGGCGGCGTGCTGATGGCCGTGCTGTTCGACCGCAAGTTCTACGGGCAGGGCGTCGCGCGCCTGTTCGCGATCGCGCCGTTCTTCGTGATGCCGACGGTGTCGGCGCTCATCTGGAAGAACATGATCCTGCATCCGGTATACGGGCTCGTCGCGCGTTCAATGCGCGCGCTCGGGATGCAGCCGATCGACTGGTTCGCGCAATATCCGCTCGCGTCGATTGTGATGATCGTCTCGTGGCAATGGCTGCCGTTCGCCTTCCTGATTCTCTTCACCGCGATCCAGTCGCTCGACCAGGAGCAGAAGGAGGCCGCGCGGATCGACGGCGCGGGCCCGATCGCGATGTTCTTCTACATCACGCTGCCGCACCTGAAGCGCGCGATCGCGGTCGTCGTGATGATGGAGACGATCTTCCTGCTGTCGATCTTCGCGGAAATCTATACGACGACGGGCGGCGGCCCGGGCGACGCGACGACGAACCTGTCGTACCTGATCTACGCGCTCGGCCTGCAGCAGTTCGACGTCGGGCTTGCATCGGCGGGCGGGATTCTCGCCGTCGTGCTCGCGAACGTCGTGTCGTTCTTCCTCGTGAGAATGCTCGCGCGGAATCTGAAAGGGGAGTACGAAGCATGAGCGATCTGACCGTATCGACTTCGCATGGGACTTCGCGCGGCGCGGGCGGCGGGCTGCCCGCCGCGTTCGGCGCCGTGAAGCGCGCGCTGCCCGGCGTGCTGGCGTGGCTCGTCGCGCTCGTGCTGTTCTTCCCGATCTTCTGGATGGCGATCACCGCGTTCAAGACCGAGCAGCAGGCGTATTCGTCGGCGCTCGTCTTCGTGCCGACGCTCGACAGCTTCCGCGAGGTGTTCGCGCGCAGCAACTACTTCGCGTTCGCGTGGAACTCGGTGCTGCTCTCGGCGGGCGTCACCGTGATCTGCCTGCTGCTCGCGGTGCCCGCCGCGTACGCGATGGCGTTCTTTCCCGGCAAGCGCACGCAGAAAGTGCTGCTATGGATGCTGTCGACGAAGATGATGCCGTCCGTCGGCGTGCTCGTGCCGATCTATCTGCTGTGGAAGAACGCGGGGCTCCTCGACACCGTCTCGGGGCTCGTGATCGTCTACACGCTGATCAATCTGCCGATCGCCGTGTGGATGACCTTCACGTACTTCAACGAGATTCCGAGGGACATCCTCGAAGCGGGGCGCATCGACGGCGCGTCGACGTGGCAGGAGATCGTCTATCTGCTGATGCCGATGGCGCTGCCGGGGCTCGCGTCGACCGCGCTCCTGCTCGTGATCCTGTCGTGGAACGAAGCGTTCTGGAGCATCAATATGTCGAGCTCGAACGCCGCGCCGCTGACCGTGTTCATCGCGTCGTACTCGAGCCCCGAAGGGCTCTTCTGGGCGAAGCTGTCGGCGGCGTCGCTGCTCGCGGTCGCGCCGATCCTCGTCGTCGGCTGGCTGTCGCAGAAGCAGCTCGTGCGCGGCCTCACGTTCGGGGCGGTCAAATGACGGCAAGTGCGACGGCAAATGCGACGGCGCGGGCGAACGACGCGCGCGTGCTCGTCTGCGACTGCGACGGCGTGCTGATCGACAGCGAGGCGATCGCGGCCGACGTGCTCGTGCGCGAGCTCGAAGCGCGCTGGCCGGGCGTCGCGGTGCGTCCGATCGTGATGCCGCTCCTCGGCCTGCGGACCGAGCGCGTGCTCGGCAGCGCGAGCGCGCGCGCAGGCCGTGCGCTCGCCGATTCGGATGTCGAAGCGATTCGGCGCAGCGTCGAGGAAGCGGCCGTCGAGGCGCCGATCGTCGACGGCATCGACGCGGCGCTCGCGCAGATCGATCTGACAATCGCGTGCGCGAGCAACAGCCGGCGGCATTACGTCGACGCCGCGCTGCGCCGGACGGGCCTGAAGCGTTTCTTCGGCGAGCGGCTTTTCTGCGCGGACGGCGTCGCGCGGCCGAAGCCCGCGCCCGACGTCTATCTCGCCGCCGCGCGCGCGCTCGGCGTCGCGCCGTCGCGGTGCCTCGTCGTCGAGGATAGCGCGACGGGCGTGACGGCCGCGGCGGCGGCGGGCATGACGGTGCTCGGCTTCGTCGGCGGCGCTCACACGTCGCCGGCGCAGGTCGGTGCGCTGCGCGGGATCGGCGCGCGGCGCGTGTTCGACGACATGCGCGAGCTGCCCGGGCTCGTCGCGCAATGGGTCGCGACGGGCGCGGTGCAGCCGCACTGAACGATCGCGCCGCGCGCGTTCGATCGTCGCGCGGCCGCCTAACTGAACGGAGACAAATCATGGCAAGCGTGCTCCTGCGCAATATCGCGAAGCGCTACGACGACAACGAAGTGCTGCGCAACGTCAATCTCGACATCGCGGACGGCGAGTTCGTCGTGTTCGTCGGGCCGAGCGGCTGCGGCAAATCCACGCTGATGCGGATGATCGCCGGGCTCGAGGACATCTCGAGCGGCGACTTGCTGATCGACGGCGCGAAGCTCAACGATGTGCCGAGCGCGAAGCGCGGCATCGCGATGGTGTTCCAGTCGTACGCGCTTTATCCGCACATGACGCTCTACGACAACATGGCGTTCGGCCTCAAGCTCGCGGGCGCGAAGAAGCAGGAGATCGACGACGCGGTCAGGCAGGCGGCGAAGATCCTGCACATCGACCATCTGCTCGACCGCAAGCCGAAACAACTGTCGGGCGGCCAGCGGCAGCGCGTCGCGATCGGCCGCGCGATCACGAGAAAGCCGAAGGTGTTCCTGTTCGACGAGCCGCTGTCGAACCTCGACGCGGCGCTGCGCGTGAAGATGCGGCTCGAGTTCGCCCGGCTGCACGACGCGCTGAAGACGACGATGATCTACGTGACGCACGATCAGGTCGAGGCGATGACGCTCGCCGACAAGATCGTCGTGCTGTCGGCGGGCAGCGTCCAGCAGGTCGGCACGCCGAACGCGCTGTATCACGCGAGCGCGAACCAGTTCGTCGCGGGTTTCATCGGCTCGCCGAAGATGAACTTTCTCGCGGGCGTCGTCGAATCCGCGTCGGCCGACGGCGCGCTCGTGCGCTTCGAATCGGGCGAGACGCAGCGCGTCGCCGTCGATGCGGCGGCGCTGCGCGCGGGCGAGCGCGTGACGGTCGGCATCCGGCCCGAGCATCTGCACGTCGGCATCGCGGGCGGCGATGGCATCGTCGCGCGAACGATGGCGGTCGAGTCGCTCGGCGACGCCGCCTATCTGTACGCGGAGTCGCCCATCGCGCCGGACGGGCTGATCGCGCGGATTCCGCCGCTCGACACGTATCGCGCGGGCGAGAGGCTGCGCGTCGGCGCGCAGCCCGAGCATTGCCATCTGTTCGACGAAGCGGGGCGCGCGTTCAAGCGGAAGCCGAAGCACGCGATGGCGGCTTGACGCGAGGGCCGCGCCGGATCTGGCCTGTCGCCCGATCCGGCGCGCGTCGCGGCGGGCATTGCGGTGCGCGTTGCGGTGCGCATTGCGGTGCGATGCGCGCGCGCCGGCGCGATCACGCGAGCAGCTTGGGATCGCTCTTGCCGTACTTGATCGAGCGCTCGTCGGCGACCATCAGCCCGGTGTTCTCGTTGCGTCCTTGCAGCACGAGACGCGCGTCCTTCGCGCCGATCTGCTCGGCCGCCTTCCGGCTGTCGACACCGATCTCGCCTTTCTTCATCCGGTTGACGATCACGCCGACGGCGGTGTCGGCGAAGTCGCGCAGCATCCACGCGTCGCCGTCGCTGTCGCCGAATACGAGGAGCGGCCCGTAGCCCTTCTTCGACTGCAGCTCGTTGCGGATGCCGACGGTCTTGCCCGGCCCGTAGTTGAACGGCCAGTTCGGCGCGTATTCGTTCACGTACTTGCCGTCGGCCGTCACGAGCCGCATGCCGATCACGTTCGCGTCGGGCACGCCGTAGCCGAACGCCGGATGGCCGGCGAACACGCGCACGACGTCGTCGAGCGACGCGGTGCTGACGTACACGTCGATCCCGTTCGAGCGCAGCGTGTCCATCATCGCGCGGATTTCCTCGTGGATGCGGATGCCGTGGAAGTGCGTCGCGGCGACGACGCCCGCTCGGCCGGGCAGCGCGCGCGAGCTTTCGTACGTGACCTTGCGCAGCGCGTCGCCGAGATTCGCGACGTTGCTTTGATACGCCATCGCCTGCAACTCGTCGCGCGTCATGCCCGCGTACCAGTACATGATCCACTTGTAGCCGATCTCGACCGGATACGTGTCGCAGATCGCGTCGTACATGAAATACAGCTTCGCGCGGAAATCCAAGAACTGCTCGCTGCGATGGATCTCGTCGAGCGGCTTGTCGCCGCCGAGGCCCTGATAGTTCGCGTGCAGCCAGCGATAGTCATTGTCGACGTCGGCCGCGATGTCCTCCATCCGCACCGGCTTGCCGTCGATCGTCGTGTAGCCGAGCTTTGCGTCGAACGGGCCGTCCGGCACGCCCTGGCGCAGGATCGCGGAGAACTGGCCAGGCGTCAGCCGGTAATGCAGCCCGTCGATCTGGTGCATCAGCAACGCCTCTTCGCAGTCGTTCATGATGCTCGTGTTGTCCCAGTCGAACACCGCGTAGGGCCGGCGATCGGCGCGGTAGCGCGGGCTCGACGCACCGTGCGCGGCGAGCACGGCGCGCAGCCGCGCGACGTTGTGCGGCGACCAGCGGCCGGGCGTCAGCGACAGCGGGGCGGCGGGCGTGGCGGACGCGTCGGACGCGGCGCGCGCCGGAGACCATGCGGCGGCGGCCATCGCGGCCGAGGCGCTCGCCAACGAGCGAACGAAGTGTCGACGTCCTGTTTTCATCGAGGTTCTCCGAAGGGATGCGCGTGGCGAAGCGGAACGACGGAAATGACGCCGCCCGATCCGCCGGAAGCGACGGGATGCCGGTCAGCATCGCTTTCCATAAAACGGACTACCCGACGAAATCGGACGTTTGTCTGTCGAAACGCGACTGATGCGGCGCAGCACGCGGCGTGTCGCTAGCAGGCTTGCTCGACGAGCGCCGCCCGCGCACAGGTCTCGTCGGTCACGAGCCCCGACAGCCACCCGCCGCGCAGCGCCGCGAGCACCGCGACGCGCTTGCGCGGCCCGCCCGCGAAGCCGATCGTCGGACGCCTCGGCGGCGCGTCGAGCGCGACGCTCGTCACGCGCGCGCTCGTCGACGCCTCGATCCGCCGGCCTTGCGCATCGATCGGCAGACCGAGCATTTCGGCCACCGCGCCGAGTTCGACCATTTCGCCCAGCTCGTCGGCGGTGATGAAGCCGTCCTCGAACAGCGGGCAGTGCGCGCCGATGTTGCCGACGCCGACGAACGCGACGTCCGCTTGCGCCGACAGTTTCTCGACGATCCGGTACAGCCGGTGATTGCACCACTGCGCGCGTTCGGCGTCGCTGTCCGCGAAGAGCGGTGCGGGCAGCAGGAAATGCTTGCCGCCCGTCTTCTCGGAGATGTGCTGCGCGACGTCGTACGGGTTCGACGAGCCGTCCTGCGCGATCGCGCCGACCATCGATACGAGCCGGTGCTGCGGCCGCTCGAGCTGCGCGATCTGCGCGACCGCGGCCTTCAGCGTCCGGCCGCTGCTGACCGCGACCACCATCGGCCTTTCTTCGTTCAGATAGCGCTCCATCACCTGCGCGCCCGCGACCGCGAGCTTGCGGTCGATCGCGTCGGGCGCGTCGCCGTCGATCGGCACGACTTCGCACATCGCGAGGCCGTAGCGCTGCGATAGCTGCGCGGCGAGATCGAGGCAGTCGGCGACGCGATGGTCGACGCGCACGCGAATCAGGTTCTTCTCGACCGCGAACGCGACGAGGCGCTGCGCGACGGGGCGCGACACCTGCAGCTTCTCGGCGATTTCGTTCTGGGTGTCGCCCGCGACGTAGTAGAGCCACGCGGCGCGCGTCGCGAGATCGAGTTTTTCGGAGGATTTGGACACGGTAGAGGGATCTCAGGTCAGGCGGGCGTCAGGCGGGCCGTCGAGCGCCGGGGAAAAGTTCGCACTGTAGCGCACGGCGCTCACGCGAGCCGCTCGCGCGACGGCTCGAACAGCGGCCGCACGTGACGGTACAGCGCGCGGAACGTGTCGAGCCGCTCGCGCAGCGCCGCGTGGCGAGCCGCGTTCGGCGCGAACGCATCGCGCAGCGGCGGCTTCTTCAGCACCTCGCGCGGATCGCCGCCGACCGCGAGCCAGCCGAGCCGCGCCGCGCCGAGCGCCGCGCCTGTCTCGCCGCCGCCGTGCCGGCGCGTGCGCACGCCGAGCGCGTCGGCGATCAGTTGCGCCCAGTACGCGCTCCTCGCGCCGCCGCCGATCAGCGACAGCGCGTCGGTTTGCGTGCCCCCCGCGATCAGCGCGTCGAAGCCGTCGGCGAGCGCGAGCGTCACGCCTTCGAGCACCGCGTAGCCGAGGAGCGCGCGGTCGGTGCCGTGCGTCATCCCGAACAACACGCCTTGCGCGTACGGATCGTTGTGCGGCGTGCGCTCGCCCGACAGATAGGGCAGGAAGTACGGCGCGTTCCCGCAGGCGGCGGGATCGAGCGCGGCGACTTCGGCGAGGAGCGCCGGCTCGTCGGTCGACGTCAGCTTGCAGATCCAGCGCAGGCAGCTCGCCGCCGACAGCACGACGCTCATCTGCTGCCAGCGCTCGGGAATCGCGTGGCAGAACGTGTGGACGGCCGACGCCGGGTTCGGCCGGAAGCGGTCGCCGACGACGCTCAGCACGCCCGACGTGCCGAGCGACACGAAGCCGTCGCCCGGCTGCGTCGCGCCGATGCCGAGCGCGCTCGTCGCATTGTCGCCGCCGCCGCCCGCGACGACGACCGCCTCGGCGAGCCCGAGCTCGCGTGCGACGTCCGCGCGCAGCGTGCCGGACGGCGCGTTGCCTTCGACGATCCGCGGCATCTGCGCGCGCGCCATGCCGCCCGCGGCGAGGAGCGCGTCGGACCAGTCGCGCTTCGCGGCGTCGAGCCACAGCGTGCCCGCCGCGTCGGACGGGTCCGACACTTTCGCGCCTGTGAGCTTCAGGCGCAGATAATCCTTCGGCATCAGCACGCACGCGATCTCGCGGAACACGTGCGGCTCGTGTCGCGCGACCCACAGGAGCTTCGGCGCGGTGAAGCCCGGCATGGCGAGATTGCCGGCGATCGCATGCAGATCGGGCGCGCGGGCTTCGAGCGCCACGCATTCGTCGGCGCTGCGCATGTCGTTCCACAGGATGGCCGGGCGCAGCACGCGATCGTGGCGATCGAGCAGCACCGCGCCGTGCATCTGGCCGGACAGGCCGATCCCGCGCACGTCGCCGAAGGCGCGAGGATGCCGCGCGCGCAACGCGGCGAGCGCGGCGAGCGTGCCCGTCCACCAGTCGTCCGGATGCTGCTCGGCCCAGCGCGGATGCGCGCGCGCGACGGTAAACGGCGTGCCCGCCGTGCCGACGACGATGCCGTCGGGCGAAAGCAGCAGCACCTTGACTTCGGAGGTGCCGAGATCGATGCCGAGATACATGGGCGGAAAACGGTGCGTCGACAGGGAGCCGCTACTTTAGCTGCGCGCCCGCTGCCGTGCCAATGGCGATTTGACCCGAGTGACGCGCACGGCCGTTCAGCGGCTCGCGAGCCACGCGTCGACGCGCGCGAGGCCCGCGCGCAGCGCGCGGTCGAGCGCGGCCGTGCCGGCGAGCGATCCCCACAGCGGGCGCTGCCCCGCGAGCGCGGCGACGGGATCGTCCGCGCCCGCGATCGCGCGCGCGGCGTCGGGGTCCATCACGCCGTCCTGGTACGCGTACGGCAGCGCGCCTTTCGCCCAGCGTTGCAGCAAGCGCAGGAAGAGGGCGGGCAGCACCGCGGTCGACGCAGGCTCGACGCCGCGCGCGATCGATTCGGCGAGCGTTGGCGCGATGAAGCCGGGAATTTTCGAGAAGCCGTCGGCCGCGACGCGCTGGTTCGTGTCGCGGATGTGCGGATTGCCGAAGCGGTCGAGCACGACGTCGCGGTAGCGCGCGAGATCGAGCGGACTCGGCGCGAGGCACGGGATCACGTCGTCCGTCACGTACGCGTGCGCGAAGCGGCGGATGCCGGCGTCGTGCGTGCCTTCGTGGATGTACGCGTAGCCCGCGAGCGTGCCCGCCCATGCGATGCAGCTGTGCGTCGCGTTCAGGATCCGGATCTTCGCTTCCTCGTACGGATGAACGTCCCCGACGAGCTCCGCGCCCGCCTTCTCCCATGCCGGTCGGCCGGCCGCGAAGCGGTCTTCGATCACCCACTGGATGAACGCTTCGCCCATGACCGGGCACGCGTCGTCGACGCCCGTCGCCGCGAGCACGCGCTCGCGGACGTCGGGTGTCGGGCGCGGCGTGATGCGGTCGACCATCGAGTTCGGGCACGCGACGTTCGCGTCGAACCACGCGAGCAGATCGACGAGCCCGCGCCTCGACAGGAATTCGCGCATGCCGGCGCGAAAGCGCGCGCCGTTGTTGCGCAGGTTGTCGCAGCTCTGCAGCGTGACGGGGCCCGCGCCGCGCGCGACGCGCTCGGCGAGCAGCGCCGCGAGCGCGCCGTAGATCGTGACGCGCGCGCCTTGCAGATCGGCCGCGAGATCGGGATTCGACGTGTCGAGCCGATCGTGCTCGTCGAGGGCGTAGCCGCCTTCCGTCACCGTGAACGACACGATCCTGCACGCCGGATCGGCGCCCGCGTCGACGAGCGCCGCGAGGTCGATCGACCAGGGCAGCACGCGCGAGATCGAGCGGATCGTTTCGTATGCGCGCCCGCCCTGCGGCGTGACCGTTTCGAGCGTGTAGACGCCGTGCTGCGCGGCGAGCGCGTCGCGTATCGCAAGCATGTCGTCGCGAATGTCGCCGACGACGAGCGACCAGCGCTCGCCGGCGGGCGACGCTTCGTTGACGCGATGCAGGTACCACGCCTGATGCGCGCGGTGAAACGAGCCGACGCCGATGTGCAAGATCGTCGGCGCGGCGCTGGATGGACTGCTCATCCCGTGTCTCCTGACGGCCGGCGGGCGCCTGCCGAATCTCGTATGGATCATTTGCTCTTGATTGGAGCGAATGATCGTATCCGGATGGGCGAAAGTCAAGGCGATCGCGTGCGGTTTCGATGCTGCGGCGCGCCAATCCGCGCGCGACGCGCGTGAGGGGCGATGCGTCGGCGCGAAGTGTCAGAAAGGCTGGCGAGTCAGCAGCGCGAGCTGCTCGAGCAGCTTCGCCGCCGGGCCGGGCAGGATGCCGTGGCGGCGGCGGAACGCGGTCAGCGTGCGGGTCGCGGCGACGCCTTCGACGGGCAGCGTATCGATCGTGTGCGCGCGGCGCTCCGCGCGGTACATCGGCTCGGCCATCCAGCTCAGGAAGCCCGCATGCGCGACGAGGCTCTTGAGCGCCGTCACCGAGCGGGTTTCGACGGCGATGTCAGGCGGCGCGAGCCCTTGCGCGTCGAACGCCGCGCGCATCTGCTCGTACGGCGCGGTGCCGCGCGGCGGGATCGCCCAGCGCGCGGCGCGCGTGTCGGCGAGCGCGAGCGGCATGCCGGCGCCGCGCAGCGGATGATCGGGCGCGGCGACGACGTGGCTCACGTCGTTCCACCGGCATTCGGGGACACCGACGACGTCGTCGGTGTCCGGCACGCGCGTGCTGAGCGCGACGTCGATCTCGTGCGTCAGGAGCGCTTCGACGAGCCGGTCCCACACGCCTTCGACGATCTCGATGCGCAGGTTGGGCCATCGGTCGAGCACGCGCCCGATCGCGACGGGCAGCACGAGGCTCGCGATGCTGCCGACCGCGCCGACCTTGATCGCGCCCTTCGCGAGCCCGCGCAGCGCGTCGATTTCTTCGCGCGCGTGCTCGGCCTCGTGCTGCAGGAGCGTCGCATGCGGCAAGAGCGCCTCGCCGATCGCGGTGAGCTGCATTCCCTTCGAATGACGCTCGAAGAGCGGCGCGCCGATCTGATCCTCGAGCCGCTTCAGGATGCGGCTCAGCGCGGGCTGCGTGACGTGCAGCGCGTCGGCCGCGCGGCCGAGGCTGCCGCTCGCGGCGATGGTCGTGAAGGCGCGCAACTGGCGCAGATCGAAAGTCATGCCGTTACGTAATGGCTTATTGCAGAAAATACAGTATCGGGGAATGCGTCCGCCGTCGATACTGTGGAAATCGATAATGAGGAGACAGGCACGCATGACCACCCCCGACCTTCGCGCCGACGCGCCGATGCGCACCCCGTACACGGTCCGCGACGCCGTAATCGATCTGCTGCGCCAGTTCGGCATCCACAAGGTATTCGGCAATCCGGGCTCGACCGAGCTGCCGATGTTTCGCGACTTCCCCGACGATTTCCAATATGTGCTCGGCCTGCACGAGGCGGTCGTGGTCGGGATGGCGGACGGCTACGCGCAGGCAACGGGCAATGCCGCCGTCGTGAACCTGCATTCGGCGGCGGGCGTCGGCAACGCGATGGGCAACCTCTTCACAGCGTACAAGAACAGGACGCCGCTCATCGTCACGGCCGGCCAGCAGGCGCGCTCGATTCTGCCGTTCGAGCCGTTTCTCGCGTCCGTGCAGGCCGCCGAGCTGCCGAAGCCGTACGTGAAGTGGAGCATCGAGCCCGCGCGCGCGGAGGACGTGCCCGCGGCGATCGCCCGCGCTTACCACGTTGCGATGCAGGAGCCGCGCGGGCCCGTGTTCGTGTCGATTCCGGCCGACGATTGGGACCGGCCCGCCGAGCCCGTGCCCGCGCGCACGGTGAGCGCCGAAGTGCGGCCCGCGCCCGACGCGCTCGCGCGCCTCGCCGACGCGCTCGACGCGAGCGAGCGCCCGGCGTTCGTGATCGGCGCGGCGGTGGCGCGCGCGGGCGCGTGGGACGAGGCGGTGCAGCTCGCCGAGCGGCATCGCGCGCGCGTGTTCGTCGCGCCGATGTCGGGACGCTGCAGCTTTCCCGAGGATCATCCGCTGTTCGCGGGCTTCCTGCCGGCGATCCGCGAGCGGATCGTCGAGCAGCTCGCGGGCCACGACTTCATCCTCGCGTACGGCGCGCCCGCGTTCACGTATCACGTCGAAGGCTTCGGTCCGCACGTGCCCGAGGGCGCGACGCTTCATCAGCTCGTCGACGATCCGTCGGTCGCCGCATGGACGCCCGTCGGCGATGCGGTCGTCGGCAATCTGCGGCTCGCCGCGCGCGATCTGCTCGCGCGTCCCGCGCCGCGTGCGCGGCCGATGCCCGCGCCGCAGGCGTCGCGCGAGCGCGTCGGCCCGGGCGCGCCGGGCGGGCGGATGCCGGTTGCGTTCGCGCTGCAGACGCTCGCCGACGTGCGCGATTCAAGCGACGTCGTCGTCGAGGAAGCGCCGAGCGCGCGGTCGGTGATGCAGCGGCACCTGCCGTTCACGCGCCGCGACACGTTCTACACGATGGACAGCGGCGGCCTCGGCTACGGCATGCCGGCCGCGGTCGGCGTCGCGCTTGGCTCACCGGGGCGGCGCGTGATCGCGCTGATCGGCGACGGCTCCAGCCTCTATTCGATCCAGGCGCTCTGGAGCGCCGCGCACCTGAAGTTGCCGATCACGTTCGTGATCCTGAACAACGCGCGCTACGCGGCATTGCAGGACTTCGCGCCCGTGTTCGGCTTTCGCGAAGGCGAGCCGGTGCAGGGCACCGCGCTGCCCGATCTCGATTTCGTGTCGCTCGCGCATGGGATGGGCTGCGCGGGCGTGCGCGTCGCCGCCGGCGCGCGCCTGCGCGATGCGCTCGAACAGGCGCTCACGTCGCCGACTCCCGTCGTCGTCGACGTCGAGATCGCGTGACGCGCGCGGTCGCGCCGTTGTTGCATTCATCCGCATGACCACGCATTGCAAGCGTAAATAGGCAACCCGAAGGAGAACACCCGCATGCAGGACATCTCGATGCTGATCGGCGGCGAGCGCCGCTCGGCCACGGGCGGCGCGACGTTCGAGCGCCGCAATCCGCTCGACGGCGAAGTCGCGACACGCGCGAGCGCCGCGACCGTCTACGATGCGCGCGCGGCCGTCGACGCTGCAGCGGCCGCCTTCGCGCCGTGGGCCGCGCTCGGCCCGACCGCGCGCCGCGCGCTGCTCCTGAAGGCGGCCGCCGCGCTCGAAGCGAAGCGCGACGCGTTCGTCGCCGCGATGGCGGCCGAGACGGGCGCCTCGGCGATCTGGGCGCAGTTCAACGTGCAGCTCGCCGCGAACGGCCTGATCGAAGCGGCCGCGCTGACGACGCAGATCGGCGGCGAGCTGATTCCGTCCGACGTGCCGGGCTCGCTCGCGATGGGCGTGCGTCAGCCGGCGGGCGTCGTGCTCGGCATCGCGCCGTGGAACGCGCCCGTGATCCTCGGCGTGCGCGCGATCGCGCTGCCGCTCGCGTGCGGCAACACCGTCGTGCTGAAGGGCTCGGAGCTGTGTCCGGCGACGCACGGGCTCATCGTCGACGCGCTGCAGGAAGCAGGGCTGCCGCCCGGCGTCGTGAACTTCGTGACGAACGCGCCCGCCGACGCCGGCGCGATCGTCGACGCGATGATCGCGCACCCGGCCGTGCGCCGCGTGAACTTCACGGGCTCGACGCGTGTCGGCCGGATCATCGCCGAGCGCTGCGCGCAGCATCTGAAGCCCGCCGTGCTGGAGCTCGGCGGCAAGGCGCCGTTCGTCGTGCTCGACGACGCCGATCTCGACGCGGCCGTCGCGGCGGCCGCGTTCGGCGCGTTCGCGAATTCCGGGCAGATCTGCATGTCGACCGAGCGGATCATCGTCGATGCGCGGATCGCCGACGCGTTCGTCGCGAAGCTCGCCGACAAGGCCGCGTCGCTGCCCCTCGGCGATCCGCGCAAGGGGCCCGTCGTGCTCGGCTCGGTCATCGACATGCGCACCGTCGAGCGCTGCAACGCGCTCATCGACGACGCGCTCGCGAAAGGCGCGGTGCTGCTCTGCGGCGGCAAGGCGGCGAGCACGCTGATGCCCGCGACGCTCGTCGATCGCGTGACGCCCGCGATGCGGATCTATGAAGACGAATCGTTCGGGCCGGTGAAGGGCATCGTGCGAGTCGCGGGTGAAGAGGAAGCGATCGCGTGCGCGAACGACAACGCGTTCGGGCTGTCGTCGGCGGTGTTCAGCCGCGACGTCGCGCGCGCGATGCGCGTCGCCGCGCGGATCGAATCGGGGATCTGCCACGTGAACGGGCCGACCGTCCACGACGAAGCGCAGATGCCGTTCGGCGGCGTGAAGGAGAGCGGCTTCGGCCATTTCGGCGGCCAGGCGGGCATCGCCGAATTCACCGATCTGCGCTGGATCACCGTGCAGACGGCGCCACGCCACTATCCGTTCTGAACGATGACGACGATGAAGATTGCGATTCTCGGCGCGGGCGCGATGGGCTCGCTGTTCGGCGGCCTGCTCGCGGAAGAGGGGCACGACGTGACGCTCGTCGACGTGAACGCCGCGCACGTCGACGCGATCGCGTGCGACGGGCTGCGGCTCGACACCGATCGCGGCGACCGGCGCGTCGCGCGGCTGCGCGCGCTGCGGCCGGACGACGTGCAGGCGGGCGCCGACACGCCGCCCGACTTGCTGATCGTATTCACGAAGACGCTGCACACGCGCGCGGCGCTCGCCGGCGTGCGCGCGCTGCTCGGCCCGCAGACGTTCGTGCTGACGCTGCAGAACGGGCTCGGCAACGTCGAGACGCTCGGCGAGTTCGTGCCGCTCGAGCGGATTCTCGTCGGCGTGACGACGTGGCCCGCCGATCTCGCCGGGCCCGCGCACGTGCGCTCGCACGGCGCCGGCTGGACCCGGCTGATGAGCGCGGACGGCGCGATGCGTCCGATCGTGCAGGCGAGCGCCGATGCGTTCGAGCGTGCCGGGCTGAACTGCGCGGTGGACGCCGGCGTGTGGGCGACGATCTGGGAGAAGGTTGGATTCAACGCGGCGCTCAACACGCTGTGCGCGGTCACGCGCTGCACGGTCGACGAACTCGGCGCGCGCGAAGACGGGCCGGCACTCGCGCTCGCGATCGTCGCGGAGGTGGCGGCGGTCGCCCGTGCGAAGGGCATCGGCGTCGACGAACGCAAGATGCGCGACAACGTGCTGCACGCGATCCGAGCGCATCACGGACATCGGCCGTCGATGCTGCAGGACGTGCTCGCGGGGCGGCGCACCGAGATCGAGGCGATCAACGGCGCGGTGGTCGCGGCTGCGCGCGGGGTTGGCGTCGCGACGCCGCATGCGGAGACGCTGCTGCAGCTCGTCAGGCTGATCGACGCGCGCGTCGGATGACGCGGGCGCGGGCGCAGATGCAGACGCAGATGCGGGCACAGACGCAGACTCGGGCAGGCGTTCGGCCGGCCGTTCGCGCAGCCGGCCGTTCCGATCGATGCATCGGCATCGGCATCGACAGCGCGTGCATCGTCTGCCGTCGAGCCGACGTCGTCCGCATTCGTCAGGAGGATCGATGCGCACGCCGGCATTCGACGTCCGCCGCGCGAGCGCATGCCAGCGGCGCTAGGGGTTTTCAATAATTCAACTAATCGAAATTAGTTTTACTATGCGTAAATTCATAGCCTTGCGCCAGATCAATGTTATGTCGTGCGGATGCCGCCAGCCGGCGCCGCGCGGCGGCTGTGCGAGGCCGATGAAGCCCTAGCGCCGCAGGGTTTGCCCGCGACATCGCAAACGGTTCCGAAGAAAGCCGGGCGGGCGGGTCAGCGCGACGCGCCGATCCAGAGGACATTCAGGAGACAACATGCAGCACACCCCGACCCCGTATTTCGCCGCGGCGCACCGCCGCGTTCGTTGTTCGACCGCCGCGCGCCGGGGGCTCGCATGAGCGCCCGTCATGGCAGCGCGCCGCTTGCGGTCGACATCGGCACGACGCTCGACCACGGATCGTTCACCGCGATGCAGCGCTTCGCCGTGCTGCTCGCCGCGTTCTCGATCGTGCTCGACGGCTTCGACAGCCAGCTGATCGGCTTTGCGATTCCCGTATTGATCAAGGAGTGGGGGATCACGCGTGGCGCGTTCGCGCCCGCCGTCGCGGCGGGCCTGTTCGGGATGGGCGTCGGCAGCGCGTGCGCGGGCCTTTTCGCGGACCGCTTCGGCCGGCGCTGGGCGATCATCGGCAGCGTGTTCGTATTCGGCGCGGCCACGTGCGCGATCGGCTTCGCGCCGAACATCGCGACGATCGCCGCGCTGCGCTTCGTCGCCGGGCTCGGGATCGGCGGCGCGCTGCCGACCGCGACGACGATGACGGCCGAATACACGCCCGCGCGCCGCCGCACGATGATGGTGACGGCGACGATCGTCTGCGTGCCGCTCGGCGGGATGCTCGCGGGGCTGTTCGCGCACGAGGTGCTGCCCGCGTACGGCTGGCGCGGCCTCTTCTGGATCGGCGGCGCGCTGCCGCTCGCGCTCGGTTTGCTGCTCGTGCGCGCGCTGCCCGAATCGCCGCGCTATCTCGCGCGCAATCCGGCGCGCTGGCGCGAGCTCGGCGCGCTGCTCGCGCGGATGGGGCGGCCCGTCGCCGACGGCACCGCGTTCACTGATCTCGCCGAAGCGCGCGCGCACGAAGGCCAGCAGCGCGGCATGCGCGTGCTGTTCTCGGCCGGCTACGCGCGCGACACGATCGCGCTGTGGTGCGCGTTCTGCATGTGCCTGCTCGCTGTCTACAGCGCATTCAGCTGGCTGCCGACGATGCTGGCTGCACAGGGCTTGAGCGTGTCGGTCGCGGGTTCGGGGCTCACCGCGTACAACCTGGGCGGCGTGCTGGGCGCGCTCGGCTGTGCGTTCGCGATCGGACGCTTCGGGTCGCGCTGGCCGCTCGCGTTCTGTTGCGCGGGCGGTGCGGCGAGCGCCGCGTGGCTGCTCGGCGTCGATGCGGCGAGCCACACCGGCTGGCTGATCGTGGGCCTCGGTGCGCACGGCTTCTTCGTCAACGCGGTGCAATCGACGATGTACGCGCTCTGCACGTTCATCTATCCGACGCCCGTGCGCGCGACGGGCACCGCGGGCGCCGTCGCGTTCGGCCGCATCGGCGCGATTCTGAGTGCGTTCGCGGGCGCGTACGTGATCTCGGCGGGCGGCGCGAACGCGTATCTGACGATGCTTGCCGCCGTGATGATGGTCGTGCTCGTCGCGCTGCTCGCGCTGCGCCGGCACATCCCGCGGCTGCGTCGCGGCGGACTGCCGGCGAGCGACGAGCTCGCGCGCACGACGCCCTGACGCGCGGCCGCCCGCATGGGCGGACGGCGCGCGCTACAGCGTCGTCCGCACGTGCCAGAGTTCGGGGAACAGCACGACGTCGAGCATCTTGCGCAGATACGGCGCGCCGCTCGTGCCGCCCGTGCCCTGCTTGAAGCCGATGATCCGCTCGACCGTCGTCACGTGGCGGAAGCGCCACTGGCGGAACGCGTCTTCGAGATCGACGAGCTCTTCGGCCATTTCGTACAGTTCCCAGTGCGCGTTCGGCTCGCGGTAGACCGCGAGCCACGCGGCCTCGACCGTCGGATCGTGGCGCGTCGGCTGCGACCAGTCCGCGTCGAGCCGCTCGGGCGCGATCGGAAAGCCGCGGCGCGCGAGCAGGCGAATCACTTCGTCGTACAGCGACGGCGCCTGCAGCGACGCCTCGAGATGCGCGTAGATCTCCGGCCGGTGCGCGTGCGGACGCAGCATCTGCTCGTTCTTGTTGCCGAGGATGAACTCGAGCTCGCGATACTGATAAGACTGGAATCCCGACGACGCGCCGAGATACGGCCGCATCGCCGAATACTCGGACGGCGTCATCGTCGCGAGCACGTTCCACGCCTGCACGAGCTGCTCGAGCACGCGCGACACGCGCGCGAGCATCTTGAACGCGGGCGGCAGCGCGTCGTCGCGGATCGACGCGAGCGCCGCGCGCAGCTCGAAGAGGGCGAGCTTCATCCACAGCTCGCTCGTCTGATGCTGGATGATGAACAGCATCTCGTTGTGGTCCGGCGAGCGCGGATGCTGCGCGTCGAGCACCGTCGACAGCGACAGGTAGTCGCCGTAGCTCATCGTTTGCGAGAAGTCGAGCTGCGCGCGGTGCCAGCCGGCCGGCGCGTCTTCGCCTTCGGCGGCGGGCACGTGCGGCGCTTCGTGCGCATGGGTGCCGGCGAACGGGCAGCCGGGCGCGTTACCGTCGCCGGGCGGCTGCATGTGACCTGAATTCACGGATGTCTCCATTGAGAATGCGTTGCGGGGTGAGCGGCGAGTCGCGGCGCGGCGCGCACGGCGCGCGATCGGGCCGGCTCAGGTCACCTCGGCGCGCGTCGCGAATTCGGGCGCGCGCCATGCATCGGTTTCGAGGATGTCGCGCAGCGTCTCCACCGCGTCCCACGCGTCGACGAAGCGCGTGTAGAGCGGCGTGAAGCCGAAGCGCAGGATGTGCGGCTCGCGGTAGTCGCCGATCACGCCGCGCGCGATCAGCGCCTGCATCACTTCGTAGCCGTGCGGATGCTCGAAGCTCGCCTGCGAGCCGCGCTGATGATGCGCGCGCGGCGTGACGAGCTTGAGCGGCTGGCCCGCGCAGCGCGATTCGACGAGCGCGATGAACGCGTCGGTCAGCGCGAGCGACTTGCGGCGGATCGCGTGCATGTCGGTCTGCGCGAACACGTCGAGCCCGCATTCGACCATCGACATCGACACGATCGGCTGCGTGCCGCACAGAAAGCGCGCGATGCCCGGATCGGGCTCGAACGCCGGCTGCATCGCGAACGGCGCGCGATGGCCCCACCAGCCGGAGAGCGGCTGCTCGAACGCATGCTGATGGCGCTTCGGCACCCAGACGAACGCGGGCGAGCCGGGGCCGCCGTTCAGATACTTGTACGTGCAGCCGACCGCGCCGTGCGCGAGCGCGCCGTTCAGGTCGACGGGCACGGCGCCCGCCGAATGCGCGAGATCCCACAGCATCAGTGCGCCCGCCTGGCGAACCGTCTGCGTGACGGACGGCATGTCGTGCATGTAGCCCGTCCGGTAGTTCACGTGCGTGATCATTGCGACGGCGGTTTCGTCGTCGAGCGCATCGGGCAGGTCGGCGGGATCGTCGACGAGGCGCAGCGCGTAGTCGCCGCCGAGCTGCGCGATCAGGCCCTGCGCGATGTACAGGTCGGTCGGAAAGTTCGAGCGCTCAGACACGATCACGCGACGCTTCGGCGCGTGCCGCGCCTGGTGGCGCAGCATCGCGGACAGCAGCTTGAAGAGGTTGATCGAGATCGTGTCGGTGATCGCGATTTCGCCCGCCGCCGCGCCGACGAGCGGCGCGAGCCGGTCGCCGAGGCGGCGCGGCAGCGCGAACCAGCCGGCCGTGTTCCAGCTGCGGATGAGGCCTTCGCCCCATTCGGCGCCGATCACCTGCTGCGCGCGGGCGGCCGCGGCGCGCGGCTGCGCGCCGAGCGAATTGCCGTCGAGATAGATCACGCCGTCGGGCAGCGCGAACTGGTCGCGCAGCGACGCGAGCGGGTCGTCGCGGTCGAGCGCGAGCGCTTCTTCACGTGTTTTCATGATGTCGAACCTGGTTGGGAAAGGGGGGCGCGCCCTCAGCGCGGCGCGCCGGGCAGCGGGCGCAGCACCGCGCGCACGGGGCTCGCGTCGAGCGTCGCGAACTTGAGCGGCAGCGCGATCAATTCGTAGTCGCCCGCCGCGATGTCGTCGAGCACGAGTCCTTCGAGAATCGCCATCCGGTGCGCGCGAATGCGCCGGTGCGCGTCCATCGTCTTCGATTCCTGCGGGTCGAGCGACGGCGTGTCGATGCCGACGAGGCGCACGCCGTGCGCGGCGAGCAGATCGATCGTGTCCGGCGCGACCGCGCAGAACGCGCTGTCCCACGCGCGCTGCGGCGCCTGGCCGTACGTGCGCAGCAGCACGCGCGGCGGCGCGTCGGCGAGCGCCGCGAGCACGTCGTCGGGCGCGACGGCGGGGCCGGCGCCGATGCAATGGATCACGCGGCATCGCCCGAGATACGCGTCGAGCGGCACCGCGCCGATCGGCGCGCCGTGCTCGTCGTAATGGAGCGGCGCGTCCGCGTGCGCGCCCGTGTGCGGCGACAGCGTGATGCGCGCGACATTGACGGGCGAGCCCGCCTCCATGCGCCACACGCGCTCGACGCCGACGGGCGTGTCGCCCGGCCAGACGGGCGTTTCGGCGGCGATTGACGGGGAGATGTCCCAGATCGTGTCCATGCGATATCGAAGAGCGTTGGATGCTTCGGATGATAGGCAAACACGCGAGGCAGGTGCTTGCGAAATAAGCATGGACAATCCACCAATATGGCAGATAATTCGAAATAGACCTAAAACGGAGACCAAAAATGCATGCGATCACGCTGGACGCAACCGATTGCCGTATTCTCGCGGTCCTGCAGCAGGAAGGCCGGATCAGCAACCTCGACCTGGCGGAGCGCATTTCGCTGTCGCCGTCCGCCTGCCTGCGGCGGATGCGGCTCCTCGAAGAGCAGGGGGTGATCGAACGCTATCGCGCGTGCCTGAGCCGCGAGAAGCTCGGGTTCGAGCTGGAGGCGTTCGTGCAGGTGTCGATGCGCAACGACCAGACGCAATGGCACGAGCGTTTCGCGGAAGCGGTGCGCGAATGGCCGGAGGTGGTCGGCGCATTCGTCGTGACGGGCGAGACGCACTATCTGCTGCGCGTGCTCGCGCACAACCTGAGGCACTACTCCGATTTCGTGCTGAATCAGTTGTACAAGGCGCCCGGCGTGCTCGACATCCGCTCGAACATCGTGCTGCAGACGCTGAAGGACGAAGCGGGGCCGCCCGTCGCGCTGGCGCGCACGGGCGCCGTCAAAGTCGTGTGAGACGGTGGAAGCCGCCGTTCTGGAACACGAGCGGCGCGAGCGACGCGGCGTCGGGGTGCACGCCGCAGCGTTCGACCTCGCCGACGAAGATCACGTGGTCGCCTTCGTCATAGCGGCTGCGGTTGTGGCATTCGAACCACGCGAGCGCGCCGTCGAGCACCGGCATGCCGGTGTCGCCCGCCGCGTGCGACACGCCTTCGAAGCGGTTGCCCTTCAGCGTCGCGAAGCGCATGCACAGATCATGCTGCGACGCGGCGAGCACGTTGACGACATAATGGCTGTTCGTGCGGAACACCGGCATCGACGCCGACTTGTGCGCGAGGCTCCACAGCACGAGCGGCGGATTGAGCGACACCGAGTTGAACGAACTCGCGGTGATGCCGATCAACTGGCCGGACGGCGCACGCGTCGTGACGACGGTCACGCCGGTTGCGAACTGGCTGAGCGCCTGGCGGAACGCGCCGGCATCGAAATTCGGAGGGCTGGCCTGTTCTTTTTTCATCGCGTGACGGCCTCGAGCGACGAAAGCGCGCTGCGGCGGGGGGAACGGGCGGCGGCGCCGCGTGCGGAATGGCGGGAAGTGAGCAGGACGGTCATCGGAAAATTCGTCTGGTTGGGGACGATTTTAGCGGAATCGCGCGGAGCTGCGACGGGCCGCCGCGCCCGGCGAGTGGCCGACGCCACATTTTTCGCGGAATGCGTCGCGCGTTTTTGCGCGTGCGGACGCAGGTGCTGCGATGGCGACGCGATCTGCCGGCGGGGCGCGCATGCGCGTCGAGCCGCCGGAAAAGCATGGCGCGCGGCGGACGCGTGCTGCACGCGGCGCGTGCAACGGACGTAACGAACGAAAGGGAAACCGGTATGAGTCAAGCAACGAACGAAGTGGCCACGCTGGGCGGCGGATGTTTCTGGTGCCAGGAGGCGGTGTTCCTGGACGTCGACGGCGTGACGGCCGTCGAATCGGGCTATGCGGGCGGCCGCACGCGCAACCCCGGCTATCGCGACGTGTGCGGCGGCGACACGGGTCATGCGGAAGTCGTCAACGTGACGTTCGATCCGAGCCGGATCGGCTATCGCGAAATCCTCGAGATCTTCTTCGCGACGCATGATCCGACGCAGTTGAACCGCCAGGGCAACGACGTCGGCACGCAGTACCGGTCGGCGATCTTCACGCACTCGGACGCGCAGCGCGACACCGCGCTCGACTTGATCCGGACGCTCGAGCGCGACAGGCTCTACGACAATCCGATCGTCACGCAGGTCGAGCCGCTGAACGGCAACTACTGGCCGGCCGAGGCGTATCACCAGAACTACTACGCGCGCAATCCGGGGCAGGGCTACTGTTCGGTCGTGATCGGGCCGAAGCTCGCGAAGTTTCGCCAGAAGTTCGCGCATCGGCTGAAGTCGCGCGGCGCTTGACGGCGGCGGGGCGAGCACGGGTGCATCGCGTGTCCGTGCATCGTGTCGCTGTGCCGTGTCGCCGGTTCGGCGTGCCGCGTCGTGTTCGTGATCGCTTTTGCGGGTGCGATGCGTGCCGCGGCGTCGAGCTGCTTGCGTTGCCGTTCGCCATGAAAGGCGCAGGCTAAATGGCATGCGTGGCGAGTCACGCGCGTCTTGCCGTGTGCCGTGTCGGCATGTCGGCGCACATGGGTCGTCGCGCTTACGGGTACCGCGACGAGGAATATTTCTTCCTCAAAATCCGCGCCGCGTTCCCCGGAATTCCTCGATGAAGCTTTTCTTTGCGAGTCTGACGCAAGCAGCGGTGCCGGGCTTGTCGCCGCGTGGTCGACGGCGAATGGCGCCGGCGGTGAGCCGAACCCGACGGCCAACGCGAGCCGTACCGCTTCGTCACGTCGGTGTGCCAGGCTGCCGCGCTTCTCCGTGCGAGTTGACGCGCGCAGCGTCACCGAGCGTTTCGCCGCGTCGTCGACGACGAATGGCGTCCCGGCCGCGGGCTGGGCTCGACGCAACGCGCGTTACGCCGCCTCGCCGCGCCAGCGCGCGCACGCGGCCGCGATCTCCTTCGCGAGCGCGACGCACGACAATGGCGCCGACCCTTCCGCCTTGTTGTTCACGGTGATGAGCACCGGCTGCCCGGCGAGCACGTAGCGCGCGGCGAGTTCCGCGAGCGCCGAGCGCGTGTGCGGATCCTCGTCGACGAGCCGATCGAAGGGCTCGTACTTCGCCTTCGCCTGTTCGTACTTGAAGCCGCTGTGCAGGCTCCAGCGGACGATGAGCGGGCCCGACGGCTCGCCGTCGAGGAGCGCGAGCGCTGCCGCCTGCCGCAGCGGATCGGGCATCTTCGCGTGCAGCCCGACGCAGTAGCGCACGCCCGCCGCCGCGAGCGCGCGGATGAAGCGCGGCGTCAGCAGGCTCGCGTCGCGGATCTCGACTGCGTAGCGCGGGCCGTCCGGATCGTCCGTATCGTCCGGCAGCGGCGGCAGCGTGCCGAGGAACGCGCTCAGGCGGTCGACGAGCGCGGCCGGGTCGGCGAGCATCGCGTCGGGCATCGGCGGGAACTGGAACACAAGTGCGCCCGCCTTCCGGCCGAGGCCTTCGACGCACGGGCGCACGAATTCGTCGGCGGCGAGCTGCGCGTTCAGGAACGCCGGGTTCGGGCCGGTCGGCTCGCCCCGCGTGCCGCGCAGCACGGCGTCCGTGACGAGCGCGGGCGCCTTGACGACGAAGCGGAAGTCGTCCGGCACCTGCTGCGCGTAGCGCAGATAGTCGGCGACGGTGAGCGGCGCGTAGAACGAGCGATCGAGGCTCACGCTCTTGAGGAGCGGATGCGCGCCGTACGCTTCGAGCCCTTCGCGCGACAGCTTCGATTGCGCGTAGTCGTCGCCGTAGACGATGTCCTTCCAGCCGGGGAAATACCACGACGACGTGCCGAGCCGCACGTGCGGCGGCAGTTCGCGGGCGATGGCGGCGACTTCGTCGGAGATCGCGGCGGGCGTGACGCCGCGCCGGCGGGGGCGCTTCTTCGGCGGGGCGGCGGGGGGAGGTGCGTCGAAGCCGGGGAGCGGGGGCGTCGCGGCAGAGTCGGTTGGGGCGGCGGTATCGGCCGGCTTGCGCGGACCGTCGGCCTCGGGGTTATTCTCGGCTTCGGCTTCGGCTTCGGCTTCGGCTTCGGCTTCGGCTTCGGCTTCGGCTTCGGCTTCGGCTTCGGCTTCGGCTTCGGCTTTGGCTTTGGCTTCGGCTTTGGCATCGACATCCGCATCCGCATCCGCATCCGCATCCGCATCCGCATCCGCATCCGCATCCGCATCCGCATCCGCATCCTCGCCGGCATCGACTTCCCCATCGGCGGCATCGCCGGCACCTGGCGCAGCACCGACCGCCGGCTCGGCGGTCCGCGCGACATCGTCCGGCAGCGGCGCATCGCTCGCCGCCGCATCGTGCGTCACGTCGCGCGGCTTGCCGTCCGCCGCGCGCTTTCGCTTCGCTCCCGATGCGCAAGCGGGTGAAGGGGGTGAAGCGGATGAAGAGGGCGGCGCCTGCAGCGGCTCCGTCCCGAACAGATCGAACTGATCGCTTGGCGCGTCGTCTTGTCGTCGTGGCTGCGCTGGTTTGCGCCGCGTGCTGCCGTCACCCATCCGTCATCGCAAAAAGGCGCCGCCTTCAGCGCGGCAGCGCGTGTTCGTACATGTAGCGCCGCGACCACGGCAGCGTCTTCGCGCTTTGCCCGGCCTTGCGGCACACGATCTGGAAGATCGACACGTCGTCGTGCTCGAATGCATACGCGCAGCCGGCCAGGTACACGCGCCAGATGCGGAATTTTTCGTCGTCGACGAGCTTTCTGGCTTCTTCGGCCTTCGCCTCGAAGTTCTCGGTCCAGATGTCGAGCGTGCGCGCATAGTGCCGCCGCAGGCTCTCGACGTCAACCGCCTCGAGCCCGCCGCGCTGCGCCGCCTCGAGCGCGAGGCTGATGTGCGGCAGCTCTCCGTCCGGGAACACGTAGCGGTCGATGAACTCGCCGCCGCCGAGCGCCGTTTCGCCGCTGTCGGCATCGGTCGACGTGATGCCGTGATTCATCGCGACGCCGTCGTCCGCGAGCAGCTCGCGGATCCGCGAGAAGTAGAGCGGCAGGTTCTTCCGGCCGACGTGCTCGAACATCCCGACGCTCGTGATCCGGTCGAACTGGCCTTCGATTTCGCGATAGTCCTGCAGCCGGATTTCGATCTTGTCTTCGAGGCCGGCCTTCTTCACGCGCTCGGTCGCGAGATCGAACTGGTTTTGCGACAGCGTGACGCCGACGCAGCGCGCGCCGAACTTGCCCGCCGCGCGCAGCACGAGCGCGCCCCAGCCGCAGCCGATGTCGAGCAGGCGCTGGCCGGGCTGCACCTGGATCTTGGTGAGGATGTGGTCGATCTTCTTGATCTGCGCGGTGCCGAGGTCTTCGTCGCCGTTCTCGAAGTACGCGCACGAATAGACCATGTTCTCGTCGAGCCACAGCCCGTAGAACGCGTTCGACACGTCGTAGTGATACTGGATCGCCTTCTTGTCGGAGTGCTTCGAGTGATTGAAGTAGCGCCGCACGCGCGCGAGCTTGCTTGCGTTCGTCACCGTGCTGCGCGCGAGCGAGTAGCCGATGTTGATGATGTCGGCGAGCTTGCCCTCGATGTCGATCTTGCCCTTCACGTACGCCTCGCCGAGATTGTCGAGGCTCGGTTCGAGCAGCAGCGGCAGCGCCGACGCGCTGTTGACCTTGAGCGTCACCTGCGGCGCCGCGAACGTGCCGAAATCGAGTTGCTGCCCGTTCCAGAGGACGAGGCGCGCCGGTATGTTCGACTTCTCCCGTACTTCGTCCGCCCACTGTGCCAGTTTCTTTTCCCAGAACATTTGGAATCTCCGTTGTTCGTTGAAATGAAATGAAGCCTAGTTTTCGGGCGGGCGGCCGGCGTTCGGAAACGCCGACCGCCCGCGAGCAAAACGAAACGCACGGCAGGGCGGACGCGGTTGCGGGCGCGCCGCGGCGAACTACGGCGCGAGGCGCGTGATCTTCCAGCCGCTCGCCGACGCGGCATCGCGCGCATACAGCAGGCGGTCGTGGAGCCGCGACGGGCGGCCCTGCCAGAATTCGATCGAGGTCGGCACGAGACGATAGCCGCCCCAGTGCGGCGGGCGCGGCGGATTCTCGCCGAAGCGCGCGCTGATTTCCTTTTCGCGAACCTCGAGCATCGCGCGGTTCTCGATCACCGCGCTCTGGTCGGACGCCCACGCGCCGATCCGCGAGCCGAGCGGCCGCGACGCGAAGTAACGGTCGCTTTCTTCTTCGCTCGTCTTCTCGATGCGTCCTTCGACGCGCACCTGCCGCTCGAGCTCGATCCAGTAAAAGAGGAGCGCCGCGTTCGGGTTGTGCGCGAGCTCGCGCCCCTTGCGGCTCTCGTAGTTCGTGAAGAACACGAAGCCGCGCTCGTCGACGCCCTTGATGAGGACGATCCGCGCGGACGGCCGCCCGGATTCGTCGACGGTCGCGAGCGTCATGGTGTTGGGCTCGGGCAACTGTGCGCTGAGCGCTTCCTTGAACCAGACGTCGAACTGGACGAACGGATTCGGATTCACGTCCGCGACGTCGAGCGACGCGCGGGAATAGTTGGTGCGGAGATCGGCAAGTGTCGTCATTGGTGTGCGAGCGCTCAATCGGGGCCAGTATAGCGAAGGTGGAAAAATCCTGCGTTGCAACGGTTCGGCGCGTGTTTGCCGACGGGCGATCAGGCAAAATAGCGGGCCATCGCCTTTCGTTTCATTCAGCTTGTATGTCCCGTACCGACGCCATTGCAACGCCTCACGATCTTACTCCGCAGCCATCCGGACAGCTTGACGCGGATCGGGCGCGGCGCTTCGGCGGCGTCGCCCGGCTCTACGGCGTCGACGCGCTCGCCGCGTTCGAGCGCGCGCGCGTCGCCGTGATCGGCATCGGCGGCGTCGGCTCGTGGGCGGCCGAGGCGCTCGCGCGCAGCGCGGTCGGGGAGCTGACCCTGATCGACCTCGACAACGTCGCCGAAAGCAACACGAACCGGCAGATTCACGCGCTCGACGGCAACTACGGCAAGCCGAAGGTCGACGCGATGGCCGAGCGGATCGCGCTCATCGATCCGGCGTGCCAGGTCATGAAGATCGAGGATTTCGTCGAGCCGGACAATCTCGACGCGCTGCTTGGCGGCGGCTTTGATTTCATCGTCGACGCGATCGACAGTGTGCGCACGAAGGTCGCGCTGATCGCGTGGTGCGTCGCGCGCGGGCAGCCGCTCGTCACGGTCGGCGGCGCGGGCGGTCAGCTCGACCCGACCCGCATCCGGACCGACGATCTCGCGCAGACGATCCAGGATCCGCTGCTGTCGAAGGTGCGCGCGCAGTTGCGCAAGCAGCACGGCTTTCCGCGCGGGCCGAAAGCGAAATTCAAGGTGTGCGCCGTCTATTCGGACGAGCCGCTGATCTATCCGGAGGCGGCCGTGTGCGACGTCGACGACGTCGCGATGCACACGGCGACGGGCGCGCAGGCGCCGGGGCCGACGGGGCTCAATTGCGCGGGCTTCGGCTCAAGCGTGTGCGTGACTGCGAGCTTCGGCTTCGCGGCGGCGGCTTACGCGCTGCGCGCGCTCGCCGCGCGGGCGGGGCGATCACGCTCATCTTGACGCGCGAGGCGATCGCCGCCGTAGTCGCGTTCGCGCCCGGCGCGGAATTGTCTGAGCGCGATTGCGGCACGGCGCCGACGCGGCCCATTCATTGAAAGGAAGGACGGCGTAGCCGTCGTGAAATGGCGTTGAAAGGAAAAAGCGGCGGACGCGCAACGCGTGCCGCCGCATGGCCGCTCCGGCCTTAAGCCTCGGGTTCGTCGGTTGCCCCGGGTTCGTCAGTTCAGCGCCGCGCTCAGCTTGCGCCGCCACGCGGACACGAGCGCCGGCTGGTCCGCCGCGAGATCGAACACCGAAATCATCGTCTTGCGGCCGACGTCGTCGCCGAACGTCCGGTCGCGCAGGACGATCTCCATCAGCTGCTCGAGCGCGCCTTCGTACGCGCGCCGCGCGATCAGGGCCTGCGCGAGATCGAAGCGCGCTTCCAGATCGGCGGGGTTGCTCGCGATCCGCGCCTCGAGCGCGTCGGTCGGCGGCAGATCGGCAGCCGCGTCGAGCGCGTCGAAGCGCGTCTTGATCGCCTGGTAGCGGGCGTCGGCGCCGCCCGTTATCTGCGGCGACAGGCGTTCCGCTTCGGCGCGGGCGTCGTCGATCCGGTTCAGCGCGAGCAGCAGCTCGACGAAATCGAGGCGCGCCTCGTCGTAGCCGGGATTCAGCGCGAGCGCGTTTTCGAGGTGCGAAATCGCGTCGTCGATGCGTTCTTCGGCGAGCGCGACTTGCGCGGCGCGGCGCTCGGCTTCGTCGGGCGCGGGCACGAGACGGTCGAGGAACACGCGCAGTTGCCCCTCGGGCAGCACCCCGACGAACTGGTCGACCGGCTGCCCGCCCGCGAACGCGATCACGTGCGGAATGCTGCGCGTCTGGAAGTGCGCGGCGAGCTCCTGGTTTTCGTCGACGTTCACCTTGACGAGCTTCCAGCGGCCTTCGTATTCGCGCTCGAGCTTTTCGAGCAGCGGACCGAGCGTCTTGCACGGACCGCACCAGGGCGCCCAGAAGTCGACCAGCACGGGGGCGGCAAGCGATGCTTCGATGACGTCTCGTTCGAAAGTGGCGAGCGTGGTGTCCATGGCGTCCTCGTCAGTATTGGATGAATGCACAGTGAGGGTGCGCGGCCTTTTTTCAATGCGCGCGGCGCTCGGGCAACGGAATCCAGTCGGTTTCGCCGGGTACCGTCCCCATCTCCTGCGCCGCCCACGCGCGCTTCGCGCGCTCGATCGCGTCGCGCGAGCTCGCGACGAAATTCCATTCGATGAAGCGCTCGCCGTCGAGCTTGTCGCCGCCGAGCAGCATCGCGCGCGCGCCGCCGGCGCTTGCGAGCGCGACCCGCGCGCCCGGCGCGAGCACCGCCATCCGCGCGGCTTCGAGCGGCGTGCCGTCGACGGTCAGGTCGCCGTCGACGAGATAGACCGCGCGCTCTTCGTGCTCGGCATCGAGCGCGAGTGCGCCGCCCGGCGCGAACACGGCGGCGACGTACAGTGTGCGCGAGAACGTCGTGACGGGCGAGCGCACGCCGAACGCGTCGCCCGCGATCACCGTCATCGCGACGCCGTCGCGCTCGAGTTTCGGCAGTGTCGCGGCCGCATGGTGCTCGAACGACGGCTCGCGCGTCTCGTGCGCGAGCGGCAGCGCGACCCAGGTCTGGATCCCGTGCACCGTCTGCCCGCTCGCGCGCGCCTCGTCGGGCGTGCGCTCCGAATGGACGATCCCGCGTCCGGCCGTCATCCAGTTGACGTCGCCCGGCACGATCTTCTGCACGGAGCCGAGGCTGTCGCGATGCATGATCGCGCCGTCGAACAGATAGGTGACGGTCGCGAGGCCGATGTGCGGATGCGGGCGCACGTCGAGGCCCGCGCCCGCGGGCTGCTCGGCGGGGCCCATGTGATCGAAGAAGATGAACGGGCCGACGGTGCGCGCGGCGAGCGCGGGCAGCGTGCGGCGCACGCTCAGGTTGCCGATGTCGCGGACGTGCGGCTTCAGGATGGTTTTGATCGAGTCGGTCATGGCGGGCGGCGTTCGAGGCTTTCGAAGCGTTCGTGCGGCGGAATGCGACCCATTGTAACGGGGTAGCGGCCGTCGCGGCGGGTGCGCTCGCGGACGCGCGCGGCTGTCTGCAGGCTTGGCGAAACGCCGGTAGACTCGATGGCTCGCAAAAAAACACGGAGACGACGATGGCCCCGAGAGACTTGCTGCTGGCGCTGGTGGTGATCCTGGCGTGGGGCGTGAACTTCGTCGTGATCAAGGTCGGGCTGCACGGCGTGCCGCCGATGCTGCTCGGCGGGCTGCGCTTCCTGCTCGCGGCGGTGCCCGCGGTGTTCTTCGTGCGCCGCCCGCAGATTCCGTGGCGTCTCCTCGCGCTGTACGGGTCGACGATCCTGCTCGGCCAGTTCGTGTTCCTGTTTTCGGCGATGTCCGTCGGCATGCCGGCCGGACTCGCTTCGCTCGTGCTGCAGTCGCAGGCGTTCTTCACGCTGTTCTTCGCGATGCTCGTCCTCGGCGAGCGCCTGCGCGCGCAGAATCTCGCGGGCCTCGCGATCGCGGCGGCCGGTCTCGTCGTGATCGCCGTGCAGGGCGGCCGCGGCATGACGCTCGCGGGCTTTCTGCTGACGATCGGCGCCGCCGCGCTGTGGGCGCTCGGCAACGTGCTGACGAAGAAGCTCGGCAAGGTCGATCTCGTGTCGCTCGTCGTCTGGGCGAGCCTCGTGCCGCCCGTGCCGTTCTTCGTGCTGTCGTATTGCTTCGAGGGGCCGCAGCGGATCGAGACCGCGCTGACGTCGCTGTCGGGCGCGTCGGTCTTCGCGGTCGTCTATCTCGCGTTCGTCGCGACGCTGCTCGGCTACGGGCTGTGGAGCCGCCTGCTGTCGCGCTATCCGGCCGGGCAGGTCGCGCCGTTCTCGCTGCTCGTGCCGATCGTCGGCCTCGCGTCGTCGTCGCTGCTGCTCGGCGAGCAGTTGACGCACGCGCAGCTCGCGGGCGCGGCGCTCGTGATGGCCGGGCTCGCGGTCAACGTGTTCGGCGACCGGCTCGCGCGGCGGTTCTTCGCAGCGGCGTCGTGATCGCGCCGCGCGGTTCCGACGGCGAAAAGGCGCACGGCAACAAGGGTATTCGGAGCGATGCCCGGCGCCGGATCGTACGGCGGATATGTGCTAATCGGCCGGTCGCGGAATTCGCGCGTGGCGACGGCGATCGACGAAGGCAGCGGCGGGACGGCAAAGGCGAGCGTGTCGAAGCGATGTGCACCGCCGGGAAGATCGGCGTGCGAGACGCGGTACCGCGCGCAATATGACGAAGGGAATATCGCGAAGGCGCGCGGGCCGAATCGGCGGGCTCGAGCGTTTCGCGCGCGCGGCGGCGCGGGACGCCGCCGCGCCGCGCAAGACGCGGGTGCGTCAGGTCATCCGGCTCTTCGCGAGCGGCGGATTCGCTGCGAAATAGCGCTTGATCCCGCGGAAGATCGCATCGGCCATCTGGTCGCGGTACGCGTCGTCGTTCAGCCGGCGCTCCTCGTCGGGATTGCTGATGAACGCGGTTTCGACGAGGATCGACGGAATGTCGGGCGCCTTCAGCACCGCGAACCCCGCCTGCTCGACCGAGCCCTTGTGCAGCTTGTTGATGCCGCCGACTTCCTTCAGCACGTAGCCGCCGTAGCGCAGCGAATCGCGGATTTGCGCGGTCGTCGACATGTCGAAAAGCGCGCGGTTCACCGCGACGTCCTGCGTCTTGATGTTGATCCCGCCGATCTGGTCCGACGAGTTCTCCTTGTTCGCGAGCCAGCGCGCGGCCGCGCTCGACGCGCCGTGGTCCGACAGCGCGAACACCGACGAGCCGCGCGCCGACGGCGTCGTGAACGCGTCCGCGTGGATCGACACGAACAGATCCGCGCCGACGCGCCGCGCCTTCTGCACGCGCACGTTGAGCGGCACGAAGAAGTCGGCGTCGCGCGTCATCATCGCGCGCATGTTCGGCGCGGCGTCGATCTTCGCGCGCAGCTTCTTCGCGATGTCGAGCGCGACGTGTTTCTCGTACGTGCCGCCACCGCCGATCGCGCCCGGGTCCTCGCCGCCGTGGCCCGGATCGATCGCGACGGTGAGGAGGCGCACGGTGCCGCGGCCGGATTTCGGCGCGGTGAACGCGTAGGTGTCGGCATCGCCGGAATCGTCGTCGTTCTTGCGCGCGATGACGGGCGGCGGCTTGACCGCGGGCCGCGGCGGGGCGGCAGGCGGCGTCTGTGCGATGGGCGGATTGGCAGGCGCGCCCGGCGCCGGGCGCGCGGCGTGCGCGGGCGGCGGGTTGTTCTGCGCGAAGCGCTGGAAGAATGCGTCGCTGTTGTCGGCCGCGGCGGGCGGCGCGGCGGCCGGGCCGTTGAGCGCGGCCGTCGGCGGCTGCGCCTGCTGCGCGCGCATCGTGTCGTTCAGCTGCTGTTCCTTGCGTTCGGTCTGCGCGATCAGGTCGGACAGCGGATCGGGCGCGACGGCCGGATACAGGTCGAACACGAGCCGGTAGCGATAGGTGCCGACGGGCGGCAGCGTGAACACCTGCGGCTTCACCGAGCCCTTCAGGTCGAACACCATCCGCACGACGTGCGGCTGATACTGGCCGACCCGCACCGACTGGATCTGCGGATCGTTCGGCGTGATCTTCGACACGAGGTCGCGCAGCGCCTGGTCGAGATCGAGGCCGTTCAGATCGACGACGAGCCGGTCCGGTCCTTGCAGCAGTTGCTGCGAGTTCTGCAGCGGCTGGTCGGATTCGATCGTCACGCGCGTGTAGTCGCGCGCGGGCCACACGCGCACGCCGAGCACCGACGACGCGTGCGCGAGGCGCGGCAGCGCGAGCCCGAGCACGAGCGTCGACGCGCCGGCGCGCAGGATCTGCCGGCGTCGCCAGTTATGGGTCGCGGTGGCCGCCGATTCGATCGAGCGGAACGGTTTGATCAACATCTTTCGAGACATGCCTTTCCTGATGCGCTGTACGCCCGGGCGGTGAGGAGCCGGCCTTCGCCGTCCACGTCGAGCGAGAACACGAGATCCGGCACGCCAAGGAGCGCGCCCGCCCGCTGCGGCCATTCGACGACGCAGATCGCGCCGGAATTGAAATACTCGCGAAAGCCTGCGTCGGCCCATTCGGCCGGATCGCTAAAACGGTACAGATCGAAGTGATAGACCTCGAGTTCCCCATCGGAACGCGCGAGTGCGTACGGTTCGACGAGCGTGTAGGTCGGGCTCTTCACGCGGCCCGCGTGGCCGAGGCCGCGCAGCATCGCGCGCACGAGCGTCGTCTTGCCTGCGCCGAGATCGCCGTAAAGCTGGATTTGCAGGCCGTCGAACGCGTGCGCGGCGGCGCGCTCGCCGCGCACCGCGTCGAGCGCGTGCGCGAAGCGCTCGCCGAACGCGATCGTCGCCGCCTCGTCGGCGAGCGCGAGCGTGCGCTCGGCGATCGGAGCGGGCAGGAAGGGCGCGGCATGCGCGTGGCTAGGCTGCTCGGACATTCTCGTAAAATAGAGCGATGGACCGAATTCCGGAACTCGAAGTCGCAGATGCGCGCCCCTCGCAGGACGGGCGCGCCGCGCCGTCTCGCCTCGACGATGCGAAGCTCGCCGAGCTCGCGTCGCGCATCAAGGCGTGGGGGCGCGAATTGGGTTTCGGGGCGATCGGCATCAGCGATACCGATCTCTCGGATGCCGAAGCGGGGCTCGCCGCCTGGCTGGAAGCCGGATGCCACGGCGAGATGGATTATATGGCCAAACATGGGATGAAACGCGCGCGGCCGGCCGAACTTGTGGCCGGCACGCGACGCGTGATCTCCGCGCGGCTCGCCTATCTGCCCGCCGCGACGCTCGGCGACGCACCCGATTCGAGCGCCGCGCCGCGCGACTGGCGCGCGCGCGAGGCCGCGCGCATCGCCGATCCGCTGGCGGCCGTCGTGTCCGTCTACGCGCGCGGCCGCGACTATCACAAGGTATTGCGCCACCGGCTGCAGACGCTCGCCGAGCGGATCGAAGCCGAGATCGGCGCATTCGGCTATCGGGTGTTCACCGATTCCGCGCCGGTGCTCGAAGTCGAGCTCGCGCAGAAGGCGGGCGTCGGCTGGCGCGGCAAGCACACGCTGCTCTTGCAGCGCGACGCGGGCTCGTTCTTCTTTCTCGGCGAGATTTACGTCGACGTGCCATTGCCGACCGACGCGCAGACGTCGCCCGCCGCAGCGCCCGAGACGCCCGGCGCGCATTGCGGCAGTTGCACGCGCTGCATCGGCGCGTGCCCGACCGGTGCGATCGTCGCGCCGTATCGCGTCGACGCGCGGCGCTGCATCTCCTATCTGACGATCGAATTGCACGGCAGCATTCCCGAGCCGTTGCGGCCGCTCGTCGGCAATCGCGTGTACGGCTGCGACGACTGCCAGCTCGTCTGTCCGTGGAACAAGTTCGCGCAGGCGGCGCCCGTGGCCGACTTCGACGTGCGGCACGGGCTCGATCGCGCGTCGCTCGTCGAGCTGTTCGCGTGGACTGCCGAGCAATTCGACGAGCGGATGCAAGGCAGCGCGATTCGCCGGATCGGCTACGAGCGCTGGCTGCGCAATCTCGCGGTGGGCCTCGGCAACGCGCTGCGCGCGGCGCCCGGCAGCGTCGAGCCCGTCGCGCGCGCGGCGATCGTCGCGGCGTTGCGCGCGCGTGCGGACGATGCGTCCGAGCTCGTGCGCGAGCACGTCGAGTGGGCGCTGCGCGCTGCGTGAAGGCGGCGTAAAGTGACGGTTTGGCGGGCGGCCGGCGCATGTCGCGGGCGCGCCCCTTTCAGGAGGCAACGATGTTCAACGCAGTAATCGATGCGCCATTCGGCAAGATGGGTATCCGCACCGATGCGTCGGTCGTGCGCGAGATCGTCTATCTGCCCGAATCGATGAAGAGCGTCGCGCCGGACACGACGCTCGCGAAGCGGGCCGCGCGCCAGATCGAGCGCTATTTCGAGCGTGCGTCCACGCGTTTCGACCTGCCGCTCGCCGCAGTCGGCACGCCGTTCCAGCATCGCGTGTGGAACGCGATCAGCGCGATTCCGCCCGGCGTCGTGCTGACCTACGGGCAGATCGCGAAGCAGATCGGCAGCGCGCCGCGCGCGGTCGGCCAGGCGTGCGGCTCGAACTATTTTCCGCTCGTGATTCCGTGTCATCGCGTCGTCGCGTCGGGCGGGATCGGCGGCTTCGCGAACCACGACGACGACGGCTACTTCCTCAAGGTCAAGCGCTGGCTGCTTGCGCACGAGGGCGTGCAGTACTGATGGCGCGCGCAGCAGGTGCCTCCGCGGCCCCCGCGTCGCTCGTCGAGCCCGAGCGTGCGCACGCGCCGTCGTCCGATCGTCCGTCCGACGAGCTGGCCGCGTCGCCCGCATGGGTCGACAGCCGCACGTCGATCGATCTGTTCTGCGATGCGATGTGGCTCGAGCACGGGCTGTCGCGCAACACGCTCGACGCGTACCGGCGCGACCTGCAGCTATTCGCGCAATGGCTCGCCGCGCAACATGCGGTGAACGTCGATCAGGCGAGCGAGGCGATGCTGACGGGCTACATCGCCGCGCGCAGCGACGGCAAGGCGACGTCGTCGAACCGCCGGCTGTCGGTGTTTCGCCGCTATTACGGCTGGGCGCTGCGCGAGCATCGCGCGGCCGCCGACCCGACGCTCAGGATCGCATCGGCGAAGCAGGCGCCGCGGTTTCCGTCGACGCTGTCCGAGGCGCAGGTCGAGGCATTGCTTGCCGCACCCGACATCGATACACCGCTCGGCCTGCGCGACCGGACGATGCTCGAATTGATGTACGCGAGCGGGCTGCGCGTGAGCGAACTCGTCACGCTGAAGTCGGTCGAGGTCGGGTTGAACGAAGGCGTCGTGCGCGTAACGGGCAAGGGCTCGAAGGAACGGCTCGTGCCGTTCGGCGAAGTCGCGCATGGCTGGATCGAGCGCTATCTGCGCGACGGGCGGCCCGCGCTCCTCGGCGCGCGCGCGGCCGATGCGCTCTTTGTCACCGCGCGCGGCGACGGGATGACGCGCCAGCAATTCTGGAACATCATCAAACGCCACGCACAGCAGGCGGACGTCCGCGCACATCTGTCGCCGCATACGCTGCGGCACGCGTTCGCGACGCATCTGCTGAACCACGGCGCGGACCTGCGAGTCGTGCAACTGCTGCTCGGCCACAGCGACATCTCGACGACGCAGATCTACACGCACGTCGCGCGCGAGCGGCTAAAGACGCTGCATGCGGCGCATCATCCGCGCGGGTGACGCCCGCGGCGACCCGCGGTGACCTTGCGCCCATTCGTCGCGTGCGCAACTCGCGCATCCACCGCGCGGGCGTCACGTGGCTGCCCGCGGCGCGGTGCGCGCGTCGAGTGCGAATGATCGATCCTTCACGCATCGATCATTCGGGCATCGGTCGTTTGCGGAACATTGCGGAACATCTTTGTCCTTCCGGCATCCGCTCTCCGTGTGCGTCGGACGCCGGCGTGCGAGCCCGCCGCGTCACGGCATCTCGCGCAGCCTGTGCTTGAGCACCTTGCCCGTCGACGCGGCCGGCAGCGCGGCAAGCGCGCGAATTTGCGCGGGGCGCTTGTACGGCGTGAGCCGGCCCGCGCACCAGTCCTTCAGATCGTCTTCGGTTGCGGCCGCGTTCGGCGCGAGCTCGACGAACGCGATCACCTCCTCGTTGCCTTCGACCGCGCGCCCGATCACGGCCGACTGCACGACGTCCGGATGCGCGTTCAGCGCCTGTTCGACTTCGGACGGATAGACGTTGAAGCCCGAGCGAATGATGAGCTCCTTGCTGCGGCCGGCTATCGTCACCGCGCCGTCGTCGGCCGCGCGCGCGAGGTCGCCTGTCTTTAGCCAGCCGTCCGCCGTGACGGCCGCGTGCGTGCCTTCCGGATTGCGGTAGTAGCCGAGCATCACGTTCGGTCCGCGCACCCACAGCTCGCCGACTTCGCCCGGCGCAACGTCGTCGCCGTCCGCCGTGCAGAAGCGGACGGCGACGCCCGGAATCGGCATGCCGACCGAGCAATCGGCGCGCGGCGCGTCGATCGGCGTTTGCGTGATCGTCGGGCTGCTCTCGGTCATCCCGTAGCCGTTGTGCAGCGGCAGACCGTAGACGCGTTCGACGCGCGCTTTCAGATCGGCGTCGAGCGGCGAGCCGCCCGAATAGACGAAACGCAGATGCGGTGCGTGCCACGCGTGTCCGTGCGCGCGGAGATGCTCAAGCAGTTTCGCGTGCATGGCCGGCACGCCCTGGAAGAGGGTCACGCGCTCGTCGGCGAGCGCGCGGCGCAGCGCCTCCGGCGAAAAGCGGGGCACGAGCTTGAGCGTCGCGCCCGCGTAGAGGCTGCCGAGGCATACCGACGCGAGCCCATAGACGTGCGACACAGGCAGCACTGTGTAGACCACGTCGGTCGGCGCGACGCGCCGCTGCGTGCTCGACACCGCCGCGACGAACAGCAGGTTGCGGTGCGACAGCATCACGCCCTTCGGCGTGCCGGTCGTGCCCGTCGTATAGATGAGCGCCGCGCACTGGCGGGCGCCGTCCGCTTCGATCGGTTCCGTGCGCACGCTCGCATCGAGTGTGTACGACCACGCGCCGATGTCGAGCTCGAACGGCGCGGCTGGCTGCGCGCCGCGACGTTCGGCATGCGCGCACGCATCGGGCGACGTGTCGGTGACGAACGCAATCAGGCGCGGCTGCGCATGCGCGGCGATCGCATCGAGCTCGGCCGCCGCAAGGCGCGCGTTCGACACGATCGCCCATGCAGCGAGCCGCGTCGTGGCGAACAGCAGCACGAGCTGCGCGACGCTGTTCTCCGCGACGATCATCACGCGGTCGCCGCCTTGCACGCCCAGGCCTCGCAGCCGGTCGGCGGCCGCGTCGATCGCATGCGCGAGCTGCGCGTACGTGAGCCGTCGCGCGTCCTCGATCAGTGCGACGTGATCGGGCATGCGTTCGGCGATGCGCGCGGGCAGCGCCGCGATCCGCGACGGCAACGCGGCGATCAGCGCGTCGACGTCGATCGCCGCGCCAGCGGAAAACTGGGTTGTCATGGTGCCTCCGGGTGGTCGGCGCGAGCGCGGCGTCGCGCCGTCGCCGACCGTGTGCCGACGATCGTGCCACGCCGCGGCCGCGCGAACAATCTGCCATTCGGACAATAGTCCCGCGCGCCGCCTGCAATTAAAATGCGCACATGAGCAAATCCAAACACGTTTCCGAAACACCCGCGACGCAGTTCCTGCGCCGCCACGGCGTCGCGTTCGGCGAGCACGTCTACGATTACGTCGATCATGGCGGCACGTCCGAATCGGCGCGGCAACTGGGTGTCGACGAGCACGCCGTCATCAAGACGCTCGTGATGGAAGACGAATACGCGAAGCCGCTCATCATCCTGATGCACGGCGACCGCACGGTGTCGACGAAGAACCTCGCGCGGCAGATCGGCGCGAAGCGCGTCGAGCCGTGCAAGCCCGAGGTCGCGAACCGGCATTCGGGCTACCTCGTCGGCGGCACGTCGCCGTTCGGCACGAAGAAGGCGATGCCCGTCTTCGTCGAATCGACGATCCTCGACTTGCCGTCGATCTACCTGAACGGCGGCCGGCGCGGCTACCTCGTGAGCCTCGCGCCCGCGGCGCTGATGACGCTCCTGGACGCACGGCCCGTGCAGTGCGCAAGTGTCGACTGAGGGTTTCACCCGCGTGGCGCACCGCGCCGGTTCGGTAGAATGAGCGCCGCCGCGACCTCGCGACCGAGGCCGTCCATCCAACCCATACGTTGAAACAAGAGTCCTTCGCATGCAGATCCTGCTCGCTACCGTCGCCGCCTATCTGATCGGATCGGTGTCGTTTGCCGTCGTCATCAGCGCCGCGATGGGGCTCGCCGACCCCCGCTCGTACGGCTCGAAGAATCCCGGCGCGACCAACGTGCTGCGCAGCGGCAACAAGAAGGCGGCGGTTCTCACGCTCGTCGGCGATGCGTTCAAGGGCTGGCTCGCGGTCTGGCTCGTCAGGCGCTTCGGCATCGGCGGCGAGATCGGCGTCGCGCTGTCGGCGATCGCCGTGTTCCTCGGCCACCTGTATCCGGTCTTCTTCCGCTTCCAGGGCGGCAAGGGCGTCGCGACCGCGGCGGGCGTGCTGCTTGCCGTGCATCCGGTGCTCGGCCTCGCGACCGCGCTGACCTGGGTCATCGTCGCGTTCTTCTTCCGCTATTCGTCGCTTGCGGCGCTCGTCGCCGCCGTGTTTGCGCCGGTTTTCGACATGTTCCTGTTCGGCACGCGCAACAACCCGGTCGCGTGGGCGGTGTTCTCGATGAGCGTGCTGTTGATCTGGCGGCATCGCTCGAATATTTCGAAGCTCATTGCAGGCGAGGAAAGCCGCATCGGGCAGAAGAAGACAGGCGTGTAATTCGCGCGGATTCGCCCGATTTCGTTCGGTTTCGTTCGGTTTCGTTCGGGGCGCGCGGATGCGACGCGCTGCGCGTCGCGGTGCCGTCGCGCATCGAGAGGCGTTCGATCGGAGCGGGAAGGGTGGTTTGGCATCGGCGGCGCACGCGATTCGGGCGTTGATCGCATCCCCAAACGTTGGTGCTGCAGTTGGCGCGGGCGCCATGCGAACGAGCGCGGATGCAAGGCGCACCGCGTGTTCCGGAGTCCGTCGCGCTCGCGCATCGGTCACACAAGCCACACAAGCCACACAAGCCGCTGCGGCGCATGCGAGGAAGACGTGCTCAGCCTCGACGATTTGCCGCTTGGCGAACGGTGCGTCAGCTCGTTCGGCCGATCGTCACGCCGCGAACGACGCATCCGCTTCAGGCGATACGGTGCGCGGCGTGCGGCGAGCGGCGAATCGACCTTCGACGACTTGTCACGCCGCGACCGGCGCGCCCTGACCCGAAGCCGCCCGCCACGACACGACTGGCGAGCGGCTCGTCCGGCTTCAGTCGCGGAAGTTGTTGAAGTCGAGCGGCGTGTCGGTCACGTCCTTGCGCAGCAGCGCGATCACGCTTTGCAGATCGTCGCGCTTCGCGCCGGACACGCGTACCGCATCGCCCTGGATGCTCGCCTGCACCTTGATCTTGCTGTCCTTCACGATGCGCACGACCTTTTTGGCGAGGTCGCCCGACACGCCTTTCTTGATCGTCGCAACCTGCTTCACCTTGTCGCCGCCGATCTTCTCGATCTTGCCGTAGTCGAGGAAGCGCACGTCGACGTTGCGCTTCGCCAACTTGCCGATGAGCACGTCCTTGACCTGGCCGAGCTTGAATTCGTCGTCGGCGTAGAGCGTGAGTTCGCGCTCCTTCTGCTCGACGCGCGCGTCGGAGCCCTTGAAGTCGAAGCGGGTGGAAATTTCCTTGTTCGATTGCTCGACTGCATTTTTCACTTCGATCATGTTCGCTTCGGAAACGACGTCGAACGATGGCATGGCATTCTCCTGTAGAGCGTGCCGCGCGCGGCCTGCGCGTGGTCACTCGCTATAATTACGGGCTGACCGCCATTTTACCGGCGCCCCTACATTTGCCCAAGGCCGCTGGTTTGACCGCGCGCCGGCGCAACCGCGAATGCCGATGTCCCGTCCCGATTCTTCCGTCCAATTGATTCCCGACTATCCGCTGCGTGCGCACAACACGTTCGGCTTCGACGTGCGCGCGCGCGTCGCGGCGCGGATCGGCTCGCCCGAGCAGTTCGCGTCGCTCGCGGGCGATCCGCGCGTCGCGGGGCTCGACACGCTCGTGCTCGGCGGCGGCAGCAATGTCGTGTTCACCGGCGACTTCGACGGCCTCGTGCTGCTCGACGAAATCCGCGGTCGCGCGCTCGTGCGCGAAGACGACGGCGCATGGTACGTCGAGGCGGGCGGCGGCGAGAACTGGCATGCGTTCGTCGAATGGACTCTCGCAGAAGGGATGCCGGGGCTCGAGAATCTCGCGCTGATTCCCGGCACGGTCGGCGCGGCGCCGATCCAGAACATCGGTGCGTACGGGATCGAGATGAAGGAACATTTCGCGTCGCTGCGTGCGGTCGAGCTCGCGACGGGCGACATCGTCGAATTCGATGCGCGGCGCTGTGCATTCGGCTATCGCGATAGCTTCTTCAAGCGGGAAGGGCGCGGCCGTTTCGCGATCGTGGCGGTGACGTTTCGCCTGCCGAAGGCGTGGACGCCGCGGCTCGGCTACGCGGACGTCGCGCGCGAGCTTGCCGCGCGCGGGATCGACGCGAGCCGGGCGAGTGCGCGCGATGCGTTCGACGCTGTCGTCGCGATCCGGCGCGCGAAGCTGCCCGATCCGCTCGAGCTCGGCAACGCGGGCAGCTTCTTCAAGAATCCGGTGATCGACGCGCATGCGTTCGCCGCGCTGCGCGCGCGGGAGCCGGACGTCGTGTCGTATCCGCAGCCGGACGGCCGCGTGAAGCTCGCGGCCGGCTGGCTTATCGACCGCTGCGGGTGGAAAGGGCGGACGCTCGGCGCGGCGGCCGTCCACGAGCGGCAGGCGCTCGTGCTCGTCAATCGGGGCGGCGCGACGGGCGCCGACGTGCTCGCGCTCGCGCGCGCAATCCAGCGCGACGTGCTGGAGCGCTTCGGCGTCGAGCTGGAGGGGGAGCCGGTGTGCCTGTAGGCGGAGCGCGGACACGCGCGCATCGGCAATAAAAAACCCCGCTGGTTCGCAGCGAGGTTTTTCGTGGCGCCGAAGGAGGGCGCGTCGGCGCTCGACCCCGCCGTCGCGGCGGCCGTGCGAGCCCGCGTCAGTGATTCAACCGCCCGAGCAGCAGGAACTCCATCAGCGCCTTCTGCACGTGCAGGCGGTTTTCCGCCTCGTCCCACACGACGCTCTGCGGCCCGTCGATCACGCCCGCCGTCACTTCCTCGCCGCGGTGCGCGGGCAGGCAGTGCATGAAGAGCGCGTCGGGATTCGCGTGCGACATCATCTCCGCGTCGACGCACCAGTCGGCGAACGCCTGCTTGCGCGCTTCGTTCTCCGCTTCGAAGCCCATGCTCGTCCAGACGTCGGTCGTGACGAGATCCGCACCCTTGCATGCTTCGTTCGGATCGTCGAACACCTGATAGAACGGCGCGCTTTCCGGATCGACGAGCTTCGCGTCGAGCGTATAGCCGGGCGGCGTCGACAGGCGCAGCTTGAAGTCGAGGATGCGCGCGGCCTGAATCCACGTGTACAGCATGTTGTTCGCATCGCCGACCCACGCGACCGTCTTGCCGCGGATCGGGCCGCGGTGTTCGTAATACGTGAAGATGTCGGCGAGCACCTGGCACGGGTGGTATTCGTTCGTCAGACCATTGATCACCGGCACGCGCGAATTCTCGGCGAAGCGCTGGATGATGTCCTGCTCGAACGTGCGGATCATGATGATGTCGACCATTCGCGAGATCACCTGCGCCGAATCCTCGACAGGCTCGCCGCGGCCGAGCTGCGTGTCGCGCGTGCTCATGAACACGGCATGGCCGCCCAGCTGGAAGATCCCGGCTTCGAACGACAGGCGCGTACGCGTCGAGCTCTTCTCGAAGATCATCGCGAGCGTGCGGTCGTGCAGCGGGTGATAGGTCTCGTAGTTCTTGAATTTGCGCTTCAGGATACCCGTGCGTTCGAGCACGTACTCGTAGTCTTCCAGCGAGAAATCCTTGAACTGCAGGTAGTGACGAATGGTTTTGGCGGTCATGAAACGAAACGCGGCGGACTCACCCGGCGGAGAACGCGCCGGACGGCGCCGCCGTCGGATGTGATAACTCGATGCAGCATAAAGGATTTTTTCCGCTTTGACGAGCCGCGCGCCGCCGCCGCCCGCCGCGCGGGACGGTGCGCTTCCGGTTTCCGGCATGCGTTCGACACGACGCGCGATGGCGCGCTGCGGTATAATTTCGAAGTTTTCTCAAGCCCGGCGGGCAAGGTTCATGCTTGGTCTGCCGGACACAATCGGCCAGGGCGGCGGCTTGCCTGCGCGCGATGCGCCGCAAGCCGGAACGCTCGTTCAGGCGGGCTCGTCGCGGGCCGCCGCGAAACCGCTCCATTGTGTTCGAAGTGTCCAGGCGAAGCTTCGCCGGTGCACTGCTGGGCCGTCACTTGGGTACCCTCATGGCTGAAACTCTCCCGACCGAATATTTCATTCAGGGCATCACGAAAGATGGGAAAAAGTTTCGGCCGAGCGATTGGTCCGAACGCCTGGCTGGCGTGATGTCGTGCTACGGCCCAGGGGCGAGCGGGCCCAATGCCCGCCTTCAGTATTCGCGCTACGTGCGGCCGACGCTGCTCGGCGACCTCAAATGCGTGATCGTCGATGCCCGGCTGCGCGACATCGAGCCGATGGCATTCGATTTCGTGATGAATTTCGCGAAGGACAACAACCTCGTCGTCACCGAGGCGTGCGAACTGCCTGATTACGACAGGGCGCAGAAGTGACGCGATGAGGCGGTGGCGTCGGATCGCTCGGGCGGCAGCCCGGCAAAGCCGACAATCGAGGCATCGAAAGGAGGTGTCGAGAGATGGCCGTCGAAATGTCCTCCGAAGACCCAGCAAAAAAGCCCGCATGAAGCGGGCTTTTTTGTCGATCGCAGAGGAAACAGGGCGCCCGCTTCGCGGGCGCGCCGGATTTACTGCGCAGCTTGCGCTTGCAGGCCCTTGACGGCTGCAGCGAGGCGGCTCTTGTGGCGAGCTGCCTTGTTCTTGTGGACGATCTTCTTGTCGGCGATCGTGTCGATCGTCTTCGACGAGGCCTTGAAGACTTCGGCGGCCTTGGCGTGATCGCCGGCGTCGATCGCCTTGCGGACGGCCTTGATCGCGGTGCGGAATTTCGAGCGCAGCGCCGAGTTGTGCGAGTTTGCCTTCGCTGCCTGGCGGGCGCGCTTGCGTGCTTGTGCGGAGTTAGCCATGACGGTTCCTTATCCTGTCCTGTTTCCAGAGCTTGGAGCCTGACGGCCAAGCGCTGCTTTTCGATTCGACTCCCGGGAGCGATTGCCCGGGAGCGCAAAAAAACGTCGGTTTTAACCGAGGCCGGCCGACACGCTTGACCGCGAAACGACGCTTGGCGACGCACGCAATGCGTATGACAGGCTCAGAAACCGGCAATTATAACAACAAAATCAAACGGGTGGCAAGCGCGTGCCACATCTTGCCGGATCACCCACGCCGGTATGCCGGCCTTTTCCTCAGGCTTACCGGCTGCCGACGCCCCAGGTCCGTATAATAAGCGCCCCATGAATCTATTCCGAGCCCTGCTGACGGTCAGCGGCTTCACGCTGCTGTCGCGCGTGACCGGTCTGGCCCGTGAGACGCTGATCGCCCGAGCGTTCGGCGCCAGTCAATTCACCGACGCGTTCTACGTCGCGTTCCGCATTCCGAACCTGCTGCGCCGGCTGTCGGCCGAAGGCGCGTTCTCGCAAGCCTTCGTGCCGATTCTCGCCGAGTTCAAGAATCAAAAAGGGCACGATGCGACGAAGGCGCTCGTCGACGCGATGTCGACCGTGCTCGCGTGGGCGCTCGCGCTCCTGTCGCTCGTCGGGGTCGCCGGCGCGTCGTGGGTCGTGTTCGCGGTCGCGTCGGGGCTGCGCACGGACGGGCAGGCATTCCCGCTTGCCGTCACGATGACGCAGATCATGTTCCCGTACATCGTGTTCATCTCGCTGACGACGCTCGCGTCGGGTGTGCTCAACACGTACAAGAGCTTCTCGCTGCCCGCGTTCGCGCCCGTGCTGCTGAACGTCGCGTTCATCGTCGCGGCCGTGTTTGTCGCGCCGCATCTGAAGGTGCCCGTCTACGCGCTCGCGTGGGCGGTGATCGCGGGCGGCCTCCTGCAGTTCGCGGTGCAGCTGCCTGGCCTGAAGAAGATCGACATGGTGCCCGCGATCGGCGTCAATCCGCTGCGCGCGCTCGCGCATCCGGGCGTGAAGCGCGTGCTTGCGAAGATGGTGCCCGCGACGTTCGCGGTGTCGGTCGCGCAACTGTCGCTCATCATCAATACGAACATTGCGTCGCGGCTCGGGCAGGGCGCCGTGTCGTGGATCAACTACGCGGACCGGCTGATGGAGTTCCCGACCGCGCTCCTCGGCGTCGCGCTCGGCACGATCCTGCTGCCGAGCCTGTCGAAGGCGCACGTCGATGCCGATTCGACCGAGTATTCGGCGCTCCTCGACTGGGGGCTGCGGGTCACTTTCCTGCTTGCCGCGCCGAGTGCGCTCGCGCTGTTCTTCTTCGCGGAGCCGTTGACGGCGACGCTCTTCAACTACGGCAAATTCGACGCGCACACGGTCACGATGGTCGCGCGCGCGCTCGCCGCGTACGGGATCGGCCTCGTCGGCATCATCCTCATCAAGATCCTCGCGCCCGGCTTCTACGCGAAGCAGGACATCAAGACGCCCGTGAAGATCGCGATCGGCGTGCTCGTCGTCACGCAGTTGTCGAACTATGTGTTCGTGCCGATCATCGGCGCGGCGGGCTTGACGCTCAGCATCGGCGTCGGCGCGTGCCTGAATTCTTTCTTGCTGTTCGTCGGGCTGCGCCGCCGCGGCATCTATCAGCCGTCGCCCGGCTGGCTGCGCTTCTTCGTGCAGCTCGCGGGCGCGTCGCTCGTGCTCGCGGGCGTGATGCACTGGCTCGCGCTCAACTTCGACTGGACCGCGATGCGCGCAGTGCCGTTCGAGCGGATCGCGCTGATGGGCGCCTGCCTCGTTCTGTTTGCTGCACTATATTTCGGTATGTTGTGGCTGATGGGCTTCAAATACGCGTACTTCAGACGACGCGCCAAGTAACGGATTCCATGACTCGCGTTCTCGACTATTTCAGTTCGCTCGTCGCCGAAGACGATGGTCTGCCGCTCACCGAGGCGGCGCTGTCGCTCGCGCAGGACGCCTATCCCGACGTGGACCTGCAAGGCGCGCTGGCCGAGCTCGACGCGCTCGCGGCGCGGCTCGTCAAGCGCCTGCCGCACGGCGCCGGCGCGAGCGACAAGCTCGCGCTGCTGAACGACTTCTTCTTCCGCGAACTCGGCTTCGCGTGCAACCACAACGACTACTACGATCCGGACAACAGCTATCTGAACATGGTGCTGAAGCGCCGCCGCGGGATTCCGATCTCGCTCGCGGTGCTGTATCTGGAGCTCGCCGAGCAGGTCGGCGTGCCGGCGCGCGGCGTGTCGTTTCCCGGGCATTTCCTGCTGCGCATCGCGCTGCCCGACGGCGACGCGATCCTCGATCCGACGACAGGGCGCTCGTTGTCGGAGTCGGAACTCGTCGAGATGCTCGAGCCGTACGTCGCCCGCGCTGACGGCGGCACGACGAGCGTGCTGCGCGCGCTGCTGCAGCCGGCGACCGATCGCGAGGTCGTCGCGCGGATGCTGAACAATCTGAAGGCAGTCTATCTGCAGACGGAACGCTGGCAGCGGCTGCTCGGCGTGCAGGAGCGGCTCGTGATCCTGCTGCCGGGACAGCTCGACGAAGTGCGCGACCGCGGCTTCGCGTATGCGCGGCTCGATTACCTGCGGCCCGCGCTCGAGGATCTGGAGACGTATCTCGGCGAGCGGCCCGACGCGGCCGATGCGACGATCGTCGAGGCGCAGGTCGGCGAATTGCGACAGCGGATGCAGCGCGACGAAGACGATTGATTGATCGACGGGCAGCGGCAGGGGGCTCGACGCCGTGCGCAAACGCAGACGATCGATCGAGCGAGCGGGCGCGACGCGCTTCGAATGTCCGCTCGGCTCTGACCATACGATGTAACGACGCCCGCGAATGCCGATGCATCTCGCGGGCGTTTCTTCGTTCGGCGGGCGATGCGGCGGTGCACGCGCAGCGCCGTTTTCGCACGCGGCCGCTTTTACTTCGGCTGCATCCGGATCGCGCCGTCGAGGCGGATCACTTCGCCGTTGAGCATCGGGTTCTCGACGATCTGCTTGACGAGCATCGCGTACTCGGCCGGCTTGCCGAGGCGCGGCGGGAACGGCACCATCGCGCCGAGCGCGTCCTGCACTTCCTTCGGCATCCCGAGCAGCATCGGCGTTTCGAAGAGGCCGGGCGCGATCGTCATCACGCGGATCGCGTTGCGCGACAGGTCGCGCGCAATCGGCAGCGTCATGCCGGCGACGCCCGCCTTCGACGCCGCGTACGCGGCCTGGCCGATCTGGCCGTCGAACGCGGCGACCGACGCGGTGCTGACGATCACGCCGCGCTCGCCCGTTTGCGTCGGCTCGTTCGCGGCCATCGCGGCGGCGGCGACGCGGATCATGTTGAACGTGCCGATCAGGTTCACGGTGATCGTCTTCGCGAACAGGTCGAGCGGGTGCGGGCCGTCCTTGCCGACCGTCTTCGACGCGGGCGCGATGCCGGCGCAGTTGACGAGCCCGCGCAGCGTGCCGAGCTTCGTCGCGGCCGCGACGGCCGCCTGCGCGTCGTCCTCGCGCGCGACATCGCACTTGACGAACACGCCGCCCAACTCGCGCGCGAGCGCTTCGCCCGCGTCCTGATTGAGGTCGGCGAGCACGACCTTGCCGCCCGCTTCGGTCAAGAGGCGCGCGGTGCCCGCGCCGAGCCCCGATGCGCCGCCCGTGATCAGAAAGACGTTGTCGCGAATCTCCATGATTGCTCCTTCTCCTGGATTGGAATGAATGTCGTTCGAATGTCGTGACGCGCCACGCGCCTTGCGACGATTGTACGAGCGGCCGCCCAAGCGCGGCGCGAAGCGAACGACCGGACGAAAAAAAACCGCCCGGGGAGGGCGGTTTCCTTGTCGTCATGGACGGGCGGCGTGCGCCGCGCTTCGTCCCGGCGTGGTTACTTCAGCGCATCGAACACGCGCGCGCGGATTTCGTCGACGCCGCCGAGGCCGGAGATCTTCCGATACGCGGGCGCCTTCAGGCCGTTCTCCTCGCCGCGTTGCGCCCAGTCGCCGTAGTACGTGATGAGCGGCTTCGTCTGCGCTTCGTACACTTCGAGACGCTTCTTCACCGTCTCTTCCTTGTCGTCGTCGCGCTGGATCAGCGGTTCGCCCGTCACGTCGTCCCGGCCTTCGACCTTCGGCGGATTGAACTTCACGTGGTACGTGCGGCCCGACGCCGGGTGCGTGCGGCGGCCGCTCATCCGTTCGATGATCTCCGAGAACGGCACGTCGATCTCGAGCACGTAGTCGATCGCGACGCCCGCTTCCTTCATCGCGTCAGCCTGCGCGATCGTGCGCGGGAAACCGTCGAACAGATAGCCGTTTGCGCAGTCCGCTTCCTTCAGGCGCTCCTTGACGAGGCCGATGATCAGCGAATCCGGCACGAGCTTGCCTTCGTCCATGTAGGTCTTCGCCTCGACGCCGAGCGGCGTGCCGGCCTTCACGGCGGCGCGCAGCATGTCGCCCGTCGAAATTTGCGGGATGCCGAACTTTTCCTTGATGAAGTTTGCCTGGGTGCCCTTTCCCGCGCCGGGCGCGCCCAACAGGATCAAACGCATGGTGATATCTCCGGTATGTGAATGCTTTGGCGCGAGACGCTATGGCATCGGTTGCGCGGCTCGGCGGTTCTGCCGCAAGCGGGGTCGGCCGGTCTGACTGCGGCGTGTCGGAAGCAACACGCGGCGGCCGGCGAATGACGGCGGGCTTGGAGCGAATCTCGGTGAGCGGCGCGGGCGGATCGCTCGCACAATCGCCTGATTATGCCATGGGTTATTTGGCGCGAGACCGAAAAAGGGCCTGCACCCGTTCGAGATCGGCCGGCGTATCGATGCCGGCTTCGGGCGCGTGCTCGGTGATGAGCACGGCAATGCGCTCGCCGTGCCACATCGCGCGCAGTTGCTCGAGCTGCTCGGCCGCCTCGATCGGGGCTTGCGCGAGCGTCGGATACGTGCGCAGGAAGCGCGCGCGATACGCGTAAAGGCCGATGTGCCGATAGACCGGGCACGTCGGCGCGGGCATCGCGGCGACGTTCGGCCAGTGCGGCAGGTACGCGTCGCGCGACCACGGAATCGGCGCGCGCGAGAAGTACAGCGCAACGCCGTTCGCGTCGAGCACGACCTTCACGTAGTTCGGGTTGAACACGTCCTGCGCGTCGTGCAGCGGGTGCGCGGCCGTCGCGATCGCGCACGACGGATGCGCGGCGAGGTGCGACGCTACGTCGCGGACCAGTTGCGGATCGATCAGCGGCTCGTCGCCCTGCACGTTGACGACGATCGTGTCGTCGCCAAAGCCGAGCTTCGCGGCGACTTCCGCGAGACGGTCGGTGCCGGACGGGTGGTCGGCGCGCGTCAGCACCGCGTCGAAGCCGTGTTCGCGCACCGCGTCGAGGACGCTCTGCGCGTCGGACGCGACGAGCACCTGCTGCGCGCCCGCTTCGCGCGCGCGTTCGGCGACGCGCACCACCATCGGCTTGCCGCCGAGATCGGCGAGCGGCTTGTTCGGCAGGCGGGTCGACGCGAGACGGGCGGGAACGACGGCGACGAAAGGGAGCGGGGAGGTCATCGGACGTGCGCGAAGCGGATAGGGTTCGGAAAATGCGCCCGCCTGGCGAGGCGGGCGGCGGCGTTGTGCCGAGCGCTCAGCGGTTCGGCGCCGGCGCTCGGGCGGAACGACGAAGGCGCGCGCGATGCGAAACGATCGGCGCGCGGCGCGTTCGTCAGCGGCCCTGGGCCGGGCCGGCCGGATCGACCGGCGTGCCTTCGACCGTCTGGCGCGCTTCGTCGACGAGCATCACCGGGATGCCGTCGCGGATCGGGTACGCGAGCTTGTCCGCGTTGCAGACGAGCTCCTGCGCACCGCGGTCGTAGTGGAGCGGGCCCTTGCAAATGGGGCATACAAGGATTTCAAGCAGGCGTGCGTCCACGGAGTTTCTCCACAACGAGAGCGATAAGGCGGGGGTCGAGCGCGGCTTCGACCGGGACGACCCAGATTCGAGCGTCGCGCCACGAAGTCCCCAATTTTACTGCATCCTTCTCGGTGATCAGGATCGCATCGAAATGATCGTCGACGAACGGGTTGTCGGCGAACGCGTAATGGTCGGGCAGCGCGCGCGTCGCGGGCGCGACGCCTGCCGCGCGCAGCGTCGCGAAGAAGCGCTCGGGCGCGCCGATGCCCGCCGCGGCGAGCACGCGCTCGCCCGCGAACTGCGCGAGCGGCTTGCGGCGCGACGGCTGATCGAGGTGCCACGCGTCGCCGGGCGCGAGCGTGAGCGCGAACGTGTCGGGCCACGGCGGCAGTGCGCGGCTGTACGGATCGTTGACGAGCGTCGCGTCGCGGCGGCGCGAAAGCGGCTCGCGCAACGGCCCGGCGGGCAGCAGGAAGCCGTTGCCGCCCAGGCGATGATCGAACACGACGATCTCGGCCGTGCGTGCGAGCCGGTAGTGCTGCAGGCCGTCGTCGCTGACGACGACGTCGACGCCCGGATGCGCGGCCGTGAGCGCGCGCACGGCCGCGACGCGGTCCGGGCACACCCACACGGGCGCGAGCGTACGGCGCGCGATCAGGAGCGGCTCGTCGCCCGCCCGCTGCGGCGGCGACGCGGGCGTGACCGCGGTGGGCGCGACGATCTTCGCGCCGTAGCCGCGCGACACGACGCCCGGCGTGAAGCCCGCGGCGCGCAATGCGTCGACGAGCGCGATCACGGTCGGCGTTTTACCGGTGCCGCCGACCGTCACGTTGCCGACGACGACGACGGGTACGCCGCAATCGATCCGCTCCTTCCAGCTGCGCGCATAGGCGGCGCGGCGCAGCGCGGCGATCGCGCCGAACACGCATGCGAATGGCGTGAGCGCCCATGCGAGCGCGCCGCGGCGCTGCCACTCGCGGGTCAGGCGCGCTTCGGCGCGCGCGAGGAGTCCCGGCTGTGCGTTCATGACGCGAAGCGCGGGGCGCCGCGCAGCGCGGCTGAGGACGGATTCGTCAACACGTTTCTCCGGAAGGCGGCCGGCGGCCGCGCGGTCTTCGAAAGGCGGCACTCTAGCGCGCCGGCCGCGCGGCCGGCAAGTCGCACGGATGCGGCGAGCGGCGCGCGCCGCGTTGTCGCGGATTTGAACGACCTGTGGATAACTCTGTGAAAAACTCCGCGCCGATGCGTCCGGCAGGGCCGTGCGGCGGGCTTCCGGTCGGCGATATGCGCGTCGAATTCTATAAAAAAATGATTGAAATCAAAGGGTTGATCGAAATCATCTGGGGTTTCGAGGAGATTGTTACAATCCCGTCCCCGTTTCCCGCGTGGTGTGGACACTTGCGAGGCCTTGCACGAGCAGCTTGCCGCGCGCGCCGAGGCGGTCTATCGTTGGGCCGCCTGAAATTTTCCGAGCGTCCATGCATTCCGAAACCACCTTCGCCGGCCCCGGGGGCACGCCCGCGGGCGATGGCGTGATTCCCGTGTCCGCGCTCAACCGCGCGATCGGCACGATGCTCGAGCGCACCTTCCCGCTGCTGTGGGTCGCGGGCGAAGTGTCGAACTTCACGCGCGCGGCGAGCGGCCACTGGTACTTCTCGATCAAGGATCAGCAGGCGCAGATGCGCTGCGTGATGTTCCGCGGCCGCGCGCAGCACGCGGAGTTCACGCCGCGCGAAGGCGACAAGATCGAAGTGCGCGCGCTCGTCACGATGTACGAGCCGCGCGGCGAAGTGCAACTGAACGTCGAGGCGGTCCGGCGCACCGGGCAGGGGCGGTTCTACGAAGCGTTCCTGCGGCTGAAGGCGCAGCTCGAGGCCGAAGGGCTCTTCGCGCCCGAGCGCAAGCGGCCGCTGCCGACGCATCCGCGTTCGATCGGCATCGTCACGTCGCTGCAGGCAGCCGCGCTGCGCGACGTGCTGACGACGCTGTCGCGTCGCGCGCCGCACGTGCCGGTGATCGTCTACCCGGCGCCCGTGCAGGGCGCGGGCGCGGCGGAGAAGCTCGCCGCGATGGTCGAGACCGCGAACGCGCGGCGCGAGGTCGACGTGCTGATCGTCTGCCGCGGCGGCGGCTCGATCGAAGACTTGTGGTCGTTCAACGACGAGGGGCTCGCGCGCGCGATCGCGGCGAGCGAGGTGCCCGTCGTTTGCGGCGTCGGCCACGAGACCGATTTCACGATCGCCGATTTCGCGGCCGACGTGCGTGCGCCGACGCCGACCGGCGCGGCCGAGCTGGTGAGTCCGCAGCGCGCGCTGTTGCTGCGCGAGCTGAACGACCGGCAGAACGCGCTCGCGCGCGGCCTGAGACGCGGCCTCGATCTGCGCGCGCAGCAGCTCGACTGGCTCGCGCGTCGAATGATCAGTCCGGCCGAGCGGCTGCAGCGTCAATCCATGCACGTGGGCCAGCTTGCGGCGCGGCTCGCGGCGGCGGGCGCGCGGCCCGTGCGCGACGCGCGTGCGCGCTTCGCGCTCGTGCAACTGCGCTGGCAGCGCGCGCGGCCCGACGTCTCGCAAGCCCGCCAGGTGCTCGCGACGCTCGCGCAAAGACTCGACGCCGCGCTGCAGCGGCGCCACGAGCGCGACACCGCACGCGTCGCCGCGTGCGCGGCGCGGCTCGAGGTGCTGAGCCCGCGACGTACGCTCGAGCGCGGCTACGCGGCGCTCATCGATGCGCAGACGGGCCGCGCGGTGCGTGCGCCCGCGGCGCTCAAGCCGCAGCGCCGGCTGACCGTGCATCTCGCGGAAGGCTCGGCGGACGTGTCGCTTGCCGACGTGCAACCACGTCTTTCGGATACATTCTGATTGTGCGCCGCGTGCGCGGCCCGCAGATGACGCGCGCTTTTCCAGGCGTCGATCGGCGGGCCGCGCACGCCGCATCAACGTCGATTTTTCGGATACGACGGATAAAGGCCCGCGGGTTTGCGGGGTTATTCGGAGTCGCCTACAATCAGGCGTTCCGCGGCATCCAATATTGCCCTCCCTACATACACTTCGAAGGAACCGATCATGGCTCATACGCTCCCGCCGTTGCCGTACGCTGAAGACGCGCTCGCTCCGCACATCTCGCAGGAGACGATCCAGTATCACTACGGCAAGCATCATCAGACCTATGTGACGAACCTGAACAATCTGATCCCCGGCACCGAGTTCGAGAACCTGCCGCTGGAAGAGATCGTGAAGAAGTCGTCGGGCGGCATCTTCAACAACGCCGCGCAAATCTGGAATCACACGTTCTTCTGGAACAGCCTGTCGCCGCAGGGCGGCGGCGCGCCGACGGGCGCGCTCGGCGACGCGATCAACGCGAAGTGGGGCTCGTTCGACGCGTTCAAGGAAGCGTTTACGAAGGCCGCGGTCGGCACGTTCGGCTCGGGCTGGGCGTGGCTCGTGAAGAAGGCGGACGGTTCGCTCGACATCGTGTCGACGAGCAACGCCGCAACGCCGCTCACGACGGCCGACAAGCCGCTCCTCACGATCGACGTGTGGGAGCACGCTTACTACATCGATTACCGCAACGCGCGTCCGAAGTTCGTCGAAGCGTTCTGGAACATCGTGAACTGGGACTTCGCGGCGAAGAACTTCGCGTAAGCGGCCTTCGTCATCTGACCATTTCAGTTCGGAAAAAATCGAGCGATACGTAGTGACAGGATTTCGAATCGGTCTCGAAGAAAAAACCCTCCATCGGAGGGCTTTTTTTTCGCCGTTGACGGGGGCCCACCCTACTTGCGTCACGTTGTCGTTCCATCAGCAGATTGGCCGGTGGTCGTGCATTTTTTCGCCGACGAGCAACGCGCACCCGCTCGCCAGGGGTCGAATCGCAGCGGCCGACCGATGCTCCGTTCACCGTGCGCTTCGCGTGAGCGATTGCGGTTCCATCGTTTTTTAAGGGCGTGGCGGCATACCCGCCGTGCCCGATTTCGCCGGACGGCGGTGTTCGTACCGTCGTCCGGCACATAGCGTGCCGTTGCGTCCGGGGGGGCGCGGTACTTTTCTTTCTTATTGGAAAAGGCAGATAGACACCATGGCACTTTCACGAGGCACTCGGACCTTGATCGGTGCGGCGCTTTGCGCATCCGTTACCCTGATGACCGCCGCTTGCGGCGGCTCGGACGATTCGGGCGGCGCGACGAGCGCCAGCATCCTTAAATCGCCGCACGGTTCGAGCACATCGAGTGGTTCCGGCAATACGAGCGGCACCGGCAGCACCAGCACCCAGAGCACGATGGCGCTGCAGATGGCGAACTTCATCCTCGCGCAGCAGGACATCAACGGCGCGATTCCCGACGAGGCCGACTCCGGCACCGCCAACACGGACTCCGACATGGAGTACGCGTTGATCGGCCTCGCCGCTGCCTACGGCGCCACGCACGACGCCAAATACCTGACCGGCCTCGAAAAGGGCATCGCGTGGCTGGCCGCCCGCGAGGAGATGACCGATCCGAACTGGAAAGGCAGTTGGCGCTACGTGTATTCGATGACGCCGCCGTACAATCCGATCCCGACGTCGCCGGGCACCGGCATTGCCGACGTGCGCGGTGTCGATGCGACGTCCGCGCTGTTCGCCTACCTGCTGTACCTCGACCGTCAGCTGACCGGCAGCACGGCGCTCGTGACCCAGTACGGCGCCAACGCGCGTGCGGCACTCGACTTCGTCCTGGCGAAGAACATCAACCCGAGCGGCTACTCGGGCAGCTCGTGGCAACTGCCCGTCGGCAGCACCACGTGGCAGTTCTGGCCGTACGAGTACGCGGCGGACCAGGGCGACGTCTATCTCGGCATGAACGCGGGCGGGCTGCTGTTCCCGGACAATCCGAACTACGCGGCGAAGGCGTCCTTCCTGAAGAGCAACGTGCCGTCGCAGTTCTACATGGCGAACGCGCAGCGTTACTCGGTCGGACGCGACACGGGCGCTCCGCTGGATTCGGATCTCGGCATCGACACGATCTTCCCGCAGGGCTACCTGCCGTGGGTGTTCGGCGCGAATTCGCAGAGCATGGGTTCGATCCAGTGGATGATCAATCAGACGGCCGCCGACGGCAGCATTCGCTCGCCGTCGACCGATCCCGCCTACGCGCTCTCCAACGTGATCCTGCTGCTCGGGGCGCCGACGCAGGGCATGCAGGCGCCGTCGACGACGCTGCCGTGGATCGTGAACAACGTGCTCGATCCGCAGACGTACGGCATCCACGATTACCCCGGCTCGCCGGACCAGGAGTTGAACGTCTCCGGTTTCGCGGTCGCGGCGCTGCTCGGGACGAAGGCGTTCCCCTGAGCGGGACGTGAGTCCGGCCGGTAGCGTCGAGCGCCGGCCGGATTCCGCCTCCGCCGCCGCCGGATGCGCCCGCGAGGGGCGTCCGGCGCGCCCGCGCAGCCGGCGACGGCTGCGCGGGCGACTCGGGGCGACTCGGGGCGACTCGGGGCGACTCGGGGCGACTCGGGGCGACTCGGGGCGACTCGGGGCGACTCGGGGCGACTCGGGGCGACTCGGGGCGACTCGGGGCGACTCGGGGCGACTCGGGCCGGCCGGAGGCGGATGCGCCGCCTCGCTCGAAATCGGCGAGCGTGGTGGCGACAAGCATCGACGTATCCGACGATTCGGGACGCGGGTCGCGTGCAATGTTCAAATTTCGTCCGGCCCGCTGCTCAGTCGGGCGGGCGCTCGATGTTGAAACCGAGCGTGCCGCCGTTGCCGCGAGACGGTAATCGTCGAGCGTTCGATAGCCGGCGGCGATCCGGTCGCCACGATGGGCCGACGGCCGGTGACGCCCGATCACGCAGTCACGACAACCCACCCCGCGATGCACGCGACGACGACCACGATCCACGGCGGCACGCGCCAGAACGTCAGTGAGACGAAGCCGACGAGCGCGAGCACGAAATCGGCGGGCGCGCGGATCGCGCTCGTCCATACCGGCTGATAGAGCGCGGCGAGCAGCAAGCCGACCACGGCCGCATTGACGCCCGCGAGCGCGGCCTGCATCCGCGCGTTCTGTCGCCAGCGCTCCCAGAACGGGATCGCGCCCGTCACGAGCAGGAACGACGGCGCGAAGATCGCGACGAGCGCGAGCGCGCCGCCGATCCAGCCCGACGGCGCATCCTTCATCGATGCGCCGAGAAACGCGGCGAACGTGAAGAGCGGCCCGGGCACCGCCTGTGCGGCGCCGTAGCCCGCGAGAAACGCCTGATCGCCGACCCAGCCGGGCGCAACGACGGACGCCTGCAGCAGCGGCAGCACGACGTGCCCGCCGCCGAACACGAGCGCGCCTGCGCGATAGAACGCATCGACGATCGCGAGCGCATGGCTGCCCGACGCGCGCGCGGCGAACGGCAGACCGATCAGCAGCGCGCCGAACAGCACCAGAAAGACCGCGCCGGCGCGGCGGCCCACGGAGATCGGCAGCGGGTCGTGCGTGCCGTCGCGCGCCGGATCGACGTGCAGGAGCCCGATGCAGCCCGCGCCCGCGATGATGGCGAGCTGCGTCCACGTCGACGGCGCGACGAGCGCGATGCTCGCGGCGATGGTCATGATCGTCACGCGCCGCGCGTCGGGGCACAGGTTGCGGGCCATGCCCCAGACGGCTTGCGCGACGACGGCCGCCGACACGATCTTCAGTCCGTGCAGCGCGCCCGGCGCGAGCGTGTGGCCGGCCGCGCCGGCAACGCCGTACGCGAACAGGATCATTGCGAGCGCAGACGGCAGCGTGAAGCCCGCCCACGCGGCGAGCGCGCCCGCATAGCCCGCGCGCGACAGGCCGATCGCGATGCCGACCTGGCTGCTCGCTGGACCGGGCAGGAATTGGCAGAGGCCGACGAGATCGGCGTAGCTGCGCTCGCTGAGCCAGCGCCGGCGGACGACGAATTCGTCGCGGAAGTAGCCGAGGTGTGCGATCGGGCCGCCGAACGACGTGAGGCCGAGTCGCAGGAACACGAGAAAGATCGGCCAGGCGCGGCCGTGGGCGGTGCGGGATTCGGGCATGTGGTGGCGGCTGCGCGCGTGCGTGCGGACGGAGGACGATGCGCGATGATAGCGGACGCGCGTGGGCGTCGGCGGAACGCGCGGGAATGGTTCGGTGCGAAACGCGAGCGCGCCGTGGGACGGGCGTGAATACCCTTGTCGCGGGCGGCTCGACGAAAGCGAGCGATCGATGCGCACGAAACGCACGAAACGCACGAAACGCACGAAACGCACGAAACGCACGAAACGCACGAAACGCACGAAACGCACGAAACGCACGGAACGCACGAAACGAACGGCACGCGTGTTGCGCGCTCTGCTTCGACGTTCCGCATCGCAGTCGTCATGGTTTGCCGCAGTGCGCGCAAACGAGCGTGCGCATTGCGCGGAGAAGGGCATCGACGACGGCGCACGTTCGCGCGGCTGTCGCCGCCTGCGTGACTACGGACGGCTGCGGGATGCGCGCGATGTATCCGCGCCGCTTGCGTCGCCAGTGGCGTCCACATTGCCGGAAGCCCGTGCATCGCCTTGTCCTCGGCCGCCGCCACGCGCGACATCGTCGACGCCGTGCGCATCGCTCGAACCGTGCGCGCCGCCGTCCGCGCGATCCGCCGCACGATCCGCCGCACGATCCGCCGCACGATCCGCCGCACGATCCGCCGCGCCGCTCGCCGCCCGCAGCGCGTCCAGATCGACGATCTCGATTTCGCCGACGTGCAGCTTCACGACGCCGCGCGCCGCGAGATCCTTCAGCAACTGGTTCGCGGTCTGCCGCGACAGCGACAGCATCGCGCCGAGCCGCTCCTGCGACAGCTTGATCCGCCGATGCCGCGCGCTGATCCCGCCGTAGCCGTCCGCGATCATGAGAAGCCGTGACGCGAGCCGCTGCGCGGCGGGCATCAGGGTCAGCGCCTCGACGTTCATGAACGACATCCGCAGCTTTTGCGCCATCAGGAGCGCAAAATGTCGCCAGTAGCGCGGCGTTTCATCGAGCAATTGCTGCAGTGCGGCTTGCGGGACGTGTATCAGCAGCGCGTCCTCGAGCGCGATCGCGTCGTGCGTGCGCGGCAGCTCGTCGAAGAGCGCGATTTCGCCGAACCACGTCGTCGGCTCGGCGACCGTGAGGAGCGCCTCCTTGCCGCTCGCGTCGACGGCGCCCACCGACAGCGCGCCGCTCAGCACCGCGTAGAGCCCGCATGGCGCGTCGCCGCGGCGGAACAGGATCTGGCCCGCCGCGAGCCGGCGCTGCGCCGCCGCCGCGACGAGCGCATCGCGCAGCTCGGCGGGCAGCGCGCCGAACCACGGATGCGCATCGAGCTGGGATCGGTAGGGTTCGAAAAGCGGATGCATCGGCGGTTGCGGTGTCGGGTAGCTGACAGAGAAATCGTCGCGTGACGGGCATGATAGCGCGCACTCGCATCAGGAGGAGACACGATGAAAACCTTGGTCGATCAACTCGCGCAGTACGCGGCCTATCACCGCGATGCGCGCAACATCGCGACGCATCTGGTCGGCATTCCGATGATCGTCGTCGCGGTGACGGTGCTGCTGTCGCGGCCGGCGTTCGGCGTCTCGGGCGCTTTCGCGCTCACGCCCGCGGCGCTCGTCGCGCTCGCGGCGGTGATCTTCTATCTGCGGCTCGATCTGCGTTTCGGCGTCGCGATGGCCGTGCTGCTTGCGCTGAGCCTCTGGGCCGGCCGCGCGCTCGCCGCGCAGACGACCGCGCTGTGGCTCGGCGCCGGGCTCGGGCTCTTTTTAGTCGGCTGGGTGATCCAGTTCGTCGGCCATTACTTCGAGGGGCGCAAGCCCGCGTTCGTCGACGATCTGGTCGGGCTCATCGTCGGGCCGCTGTTCGTCGTCGCCGAAGTCGCGTTCTTTGCCGGGCTGCGCGGCGAAGTGCGCGACGAGGTCGAGCGGCGCGTCGGGCCGGTGCGCGTCGGCGCGCGCAATGCGCGCGTCTGATCCGCGTCGATGGCGACGATCTGCATCTATGGCGCGGGCGCGGTCGGCTGCTACATCGGCGGCCGGCTGCTCGCGGGCGGCGCGGACGTCGCGCTGATCGGCCGCGAGCGGATCGGCGCCGAACTGCGCGCGCACGGTCTTGCGCTGTCCGATTACCGCGGCCGCGACGCGCGGGTGCCGCCGTCCGCGATCGCGTTTTCGACGAGCGACGTCGCGGCCGCTACCGCCGAGCTCGTGCTCGTGACTGTGAAGTCGGCCGCGACGCCCGCCGTCGCCGCCGCGCTTGCGCATGTCGCGCGGCCCGACGCGGTCGTCGTCAGCTTCCAGAACGGCATGCGCAACGCCGACGCGCTGCGCGCGGCGCTGCCGGGCGCGACCGTGCTCGCCGGAATGGTGCCGTTTAATGTGATCGCGCGCGGCGCGGGCGGATTTCATCAAGGCTCGGCGGGCGACCTGCAGGTCGAGGCCGCGCCCGCGCTGCGGCGTTTCACGGACGCATTCGAATGCGCGGGACTGCCGCTCGTTCAGCGCGCGGACATGTGCGCCGTCCAATGGGCGAAGCTGCTGCTCAATCTCAACAACGCGATCAACGCGCTGGCGAACCGGCCGCTGAAGGACGAGCTTTCGGCGCGCGGCTATCGGCGTTGTCTCGCGCTCGCGCAGACGGAAGCGCTGCGTCTGCTCGCCTATGCGGGCGTGCGTCCGGCTCGGCTCACGCCGCTGCCCGCCGCGTGGGTGCCGCGATTCCTGAGCATGCCGGACGCGCTGTTCGCGCGGCTTGGCCGGACGATGCTCGAAATCGATCCGCTTGCGCGCTCGTCGATGTCGGACGATCTGGCTGCCGGGCGGATAACCGAGGTCGACTGGATCAACGGCGAGATCGTGCATCTTGCCGAGCGGCTCGGGCGCGCGGCGCCCGTCAACGCGCGCCTCTGCGCGCTCGTGCATGACGCGGAGCGTGCGGGTGCGCGGCCGGCGTGGGGCGGCGACGCGCTGTTCGCCGATTTGCGCGCGGCGGCGCGGGCGGGGAAGGTGGTCGCCGAGCGGCGGGCGTAGCGGGCGGGGCCGTTCGAGCAGGTCGCTGCGCCGTCGTCGACGCGCGGCGCTCGCCTGGGCGGATCGCCCGCCGCGATTAACATGGCGTCAGCGCGCGTTCGCGCCCCGCGCACCACGGCGCGCAACCGTCAACCGAGGAGACGACGATGGACCGCACGACGCTCGACGTGTACGACCGCCACGCGGCCGACTATGCGCGCGAATGGCACGAACAACCCGCGCCCGACGACATGTATGCGCTGCTCGAACGCTACTTCGAGCCCGGGCCGACCGTCGACGTCGGCTGCGGCGCGGGCCGCGACGTCGCGTGGCTCGCGAGCCGCGGCTTCGATGCGTGCGGCTACGACGGCAGCGCGTCGCTCGTCGCCGAAGCGCGGCGCAGCCATCCGGCGCTGCGCTTCGAGCAGGCGCTGCTGCCCGAACTCGCGGGCGTGCCGTCCGGCGCGTTCCGCAACGTGCTGTGCGAGACGGTGATCATGCATCTGCCGAGCAGCGACGTCGACGCGGCGCTCGCGCGGCTCGTCGCGCTGCTCGCGCCGGGCGGCACGCTGTATCTGAGCTGGCGCGTGACCACGGGCGACGCGCAGCGCGACGGCCGCGGCCGTCTCTACGAAGTCGTCGACACGCCGCGCGTGCACACGGCGCTCGGCGACGCATGCGAGGTGCTGTTCGAGCACGAGCAGGTGAGCGAGTCGTCCGGCAAACGCGTGCACCGGCTCGTCGTCAGGAAGGACGCGCGCGCGGCCGGCTGATGCCGGCTGCGCGCGCGATCGGCGGAGCAGCGGGGGCGGCGCAGGCGCGCCTCGTCTAGTCGCGGTGCGCGGCCGCTTCCCAGTTGATGTCGACGCACAGCACCTGCATGCCTTGTGCGGCGGGCGTCGCGATCGACGCCGTCACGCACAGGTGCGCTTCGTTGATCGACAGATAGGGCGGCGTGAAATGCACGCGCCCCGGCACCCGCATCGCCTCGATGAAGTACGGCCGGCGCTCCCAGCTCGCGCCTTCCGAATGCAGCAGCGGGCTGAAGCGCTTCGCGCGCTGCGACGCGTGGACGCGCGGCAGCACGTTGTCGCCGATCTGTCGGCCCGACGCGTCGAGCAGGAAGCAGCGCGCCGCCTCCGGCAGCTCGAGCAGGTCCTTCGACGCATCGGTCAGATTGCGGCCTCCGCGCAAGAGCGCGCCCGCCTGCAGCAGTGCCGCGACGTACGGCGCGAGGCGCGCGTCCTGCGCGCGCGCGCGCTCGGCGACGCGCAGCCGCAGCGCCGCAGACAGCGTATCCATGATTCCCGCCGCGACCTGCGGCTGCACCGGCTCGACGCTCGGTCCGGCGAAGTACTGCCCCTGCACGAAATCGACGTTGCATTCGAGCGCGATGAGCGCCTCGCGCTCGGTCGTGATCCCGCCCATCAGCACCAGTTGCCCCGATTCGTGCAGCAGCGACACGAGGCCTGGCAGCACGCGCTCAAGATGCGAATGCTCGCTCGCCTGCGCGAGGATTCCGCGATCAAGCGTGACGATGTCCGGATGCAGGTGCCAGACGCGATCGATGTTCGAGTGCTTCGCGCCGAAGCCGCCGAGCGCGATCAGGAAGCCCGCCTTGCGCAGCCCGTCGACGATCGCCGCGAAGCGCGGCGTCTCGCCGCCCGCCTGCTCGGGCACTTCGAGCACGACGCGCTGCGGCGGCAGCCCGAGCGTCTTCAGGTTCGCGAGGAGCGCGTCGCCGTAGACGGTGTCCATCAGCGCGGCCGGATGCAGGCTCAGGAAGAGCCATTCGTCGTGGCTGTCGAACGTATGGAAATTGCCGAGATGCAGCGATTCGGCGAGGCGGCCGAGCTCGAGCAGGTCGCCGCGGCGCGCCGCCTGCGTGAACACCTCGTGCGACGGCACCTGGTTGCCGTGCGAATCGTGCGCGCGCAGCGACGCGTGGTAGCCGATCGCACGGCGATGCGACACCGAGAAGACCGGCTGGAACACGCTGAATACGGTGTAGTCGCCGTACAGCACGGTGCGCCGGTTGCCGTCGTCACCCGCGATCGGGCGCGGCGACTGGAAGCTTGGGGGATCGATGTCGATCATGCTCATGATGTCGGCTGCTTGAGAACCGTCAGTTTACCTACAGAATAGGCGAGCAAGAACCGTGCGCAAAAAGCCGCCCCGGCGTGCCGCCGCATCGCGCGCGGCGCGGGGTTCGTGCACCCGCGTGGTGCGCCGCGCTTCGCGGTGGCGCGGGAGCAGGGTGCGCGGACGTCGGGCCGATTCTCCGGGGCGCCCGCGAACGGACGCCGGGCGGCGGCGGAGCCGGCCGCGCTGCGACAATCGGACTCGGACTCGGACTCGGACTCGGACTTGGATTCGGATTCGGATTCGGATTCGGAAGCGAGCGCCTTTGATGCGAGCGCCTCTCGCGCGAGCGCGCTTTACGCCGGCACCGCGACGCCAGCGTAGCCGTGCGTCGGTCCGGCCCGATCTGCGCCGAACACCCGCGCACCGGGCGGCCGCCGCGAGCACGCCGCCGCCGCGGCGCGAGCCGCATGTCCGTCAGTCACGCGCCGGTCACATCCGCGTCACGCGCGCTCGGACGGATCGGTCTTGCGCCGCGCGGCGCCGCGGATGTCGGGCGACAACTGCGCGAAGATCCATGCGGACGCGGCGGTGATGATGCCGACGCAAACAAACGTCGCATGAAACGCGGGCAGCGAGTGGGTCGGCGTGACGCTCGGCATCATCCCGGTGAAGGTCGCGAGGAGTGCGCCTGCAACCGTCACGCCGAGGCTCATCGACAGCATCTGCACGAGCGAGAACAGGCTGTTGCCGCTGCTCGCACCGCCCGTGCCGAGATCCTTCAGCGTCAGCGTGTTCATCGCGGTGAACTGCATCGAGTTGAAGCCGCCGAACAGCGCGAGCTGCGCGATCTTGAGCCACGTCGGCATCGTGTCGCCGATCAGCGCGAAGCTCGCCATCATCAGCCCGACCATGATCGTGTTCGCGAGCAGCACCTTGCGATAGCCGTGGCGCGTGATGAGCACCGTGATGATCCGTTTCGAGAACATTCCCGCGGCCGCGACAGGCAGCATCATCAGGCCCGCCTCGAACGCGCTGTAGCCGAGGCTCACCTGCAGCAGCAGCGGAATCAGGTACGGCATCGCGCCGCTGCCGATCCGCGCGAACAGGTTGCCGAGCAGGCCGACGCTGAACGTGTGGATCTTGAAGAGCTCGAGCGAGAAGATCGGCTGCGGCGCGCGCACCGCGTAGAGGCCGTACGCGACGAAGCACGCGAGGCTCAGGATCAGCAGCACGAGCACCATCGCGTGCTGCATCCCGAGGTCGGCGAGGCCGTCGAGCGACAGCGAGATCGCGATCATCCCGATCGTCAGCAGCAGATAGCCCTTCAGGTCGAAGCGGCCCACGGCCGGATTGCGCGCGTCGGTCATCGAGTAGAACGTCGCGATGCATCCCGCGATGCCGACCGGCACGTTGATGAGGAAGATCCAGTGCCAGGACGCGATCTTCACGAGCCAGCCGCCGAGCGTCGGGCCGATCAGCGGGCCGATCAGGCCCGGAATCGCGACGAACGACAGTGCGGGCAGATAGCGCTCGGCGGGGAACGTGCGCAGCACGGCGAGGCGCCCGACGGGCAGCAGCATCGCGCCGCCGATGCCCTGGATCACGCGGAACGCGACGAGGAGCGACAGCGTATGCGCGTTCGCGCACAGCAGCGAGCCGAGCGTGAAGATCAGGATTGCGCTGAAGAACACGCGCCGCGTGCCGAACGTATCGGCCAGCCAGCCGGACACGGGGATCATCACGGCCATCGTCAGCGAGTACGCGATCACGACCGACTGCATCCTGAGCGGCGATTCGCCGAGGCTTGCCGCCATCGACGGCAGCGCCGTGTTGACGATCGTCGCATCGAGGGTCTGCATGAAGAAGCCGGTGGCGACGAGCCACAGCATCACGGTCAGCGATTTCTCGCTGGGGGAGACGGCGGGCGGGGCTTGGAGCATGAAGGCGAGGCGCGGCGAGCGCGTTCGGAGCAGGCAGCCGACATTGTAGGGAAAGCCGGCGATGCGTGCAGCGCGGCTGTGCGGCCGCCGTGCCTGACCGGCTACGCCTGACCGGCCGTGCCTGACCGGCCGTGCCTGAGCGCGCGCCGGTACAGCGCGGGACGATACGCACGCAAGTGTGCATGGGATGCGACGCGCGTGCGTCGCGATAATCGGGATATCAAACGATCTTCGCTACCGAAGCGGGCGATGCGCGAAATCCGCCCCCGCGTTCTCGACTGTCGCGAGCCGGCCGCCGCCTGGCGCGCCGCACGCGACGCTGCGCGTGACAGCGGGCGAAGCCTGGCTCACCGTCGATGGCCGCCGCGACGACTATCGGCTCGCGGCCGGCCAATCGTTCGCGCTGCCGCGCGGATGGCGCGTGTGGATCGGCGCGGGACGCGGCGGCGCGCGGATCGAAGTGGCGCGGGCTGCCGTCGTCGGCGTGCAACCGTGCTTTCGCGCGATCGCGATGCACGTCGGCGCGTGGTGGTCGGCGCGCCGGCGCCGCGGTCACGCCGCGGGGTCGACGCCGACGTAACGCGCGCGCGGCCGAATCAGCTTGCCGTCCGCGCGCTGCTCGAGCGCATGGGCGATCCAGCCCGCGACGCGCCCCGCGGCGAACAGCGTGAATGCCGCGCCCGCCGGCAGCGCGAGCATGCGTTCGAGCGCGGCGAGCGCGAAATCGATCGTCGGCTTCTCGCCGAGCGCGGCTTGTGCGGCTTCTTCGAGCGTCGCGGTCGTCGCGAGCGCGATCGCATCGCGGCCGCGATAGCTGAGCTTGCCGTCCGCGATCTGCGTGATCCGCGATTCGAGGACGGGCACGCCCCAATCGAGCGTGCGTTCGGCGACGTTGCCCGCGCGCTTCGCGTCCGCGCCGCGCCGCGCGAGCAGGCGGACCTCGTCAGCGTCGTAATAGCGGCGCTTGCTCGTGCCGTCGGCGCGCGACTGCAGCAAACCGCGGCTCACATACGCGTAGAGAGTCGGCACGCTGACGCCGAGCAGTTGCGCGGCCTCGTTCGCGCTCAAGCGGGACATGGCGACGGTTCCTCGTGTCGAAGACCGGACGACCGGATGCGGCGCGCGCGGGCGTTTACGTCGCGGCCGTTCGTCGAGCATGGATTCTTGCAATCGGGATTGAATGCGTCTGCGCGCAATTCTAGACTCGTTTGCATGTTCACCACGACGAGGCCGACGCGATGAACCCCCGGCACGCATTGACGCATCTGTGGCAACTCGCGGGCGGCGATCCGGCCGCGCTCGAACGCGTCGATCTAGACGGCGACGATCCATGCCTGCCGTCGGTCCATCGGGTCGGCACGCTCGCGGCGGCCTCGATCGCGGCGGCGGGCCTCGCCGCCGCCGAATGCGATCGCGTGCGAACAGGGCGCGCGCAGCGTGTCCGCGTATCGGTGCGGCACGCGCTCGCGGCGTTTCGCGGCGAACGGTATCTGCGCGTTGACGGACGCGCGCCGCCCGAGCCGCGGCATCCCGTCACCGGCTTCTACGAGACGCGCGACGCGCGCTGGATTCAAGTGCACGCGAATTTCCCGCATCACTTGCAAGGCGTGCTCGACGTGCTCGGCTGCGGCGGCGAGCGCGAACGGGTCGCGGCGGCGATTCGCAGCCGGGACGGCGAGGCGCTCGACGCCGCGCTCGCCGATGCGGGCTTGTGCGCGGCACTGATACGGTCTCCCGGCGAATGGCAGACGCACGAGCAGGCGCGCGCGCTCGCGCGGCGGCCGCTCTTCGAGATCGAGCGGATCGGCGATGCGCCGCCTCGGCCGATCGGCTCGGGGGCGGCCGCGCAGCCGCTGTCCGGCGCGCGCGTGCTCGATCTGACGCGGATCATCGCGGGGCCCGTCGCGGGACGCACGCTCGCCGCGCACGGCGCGCAGACGCTGCTCGTCACCGGCCCGCATCTGCCGAACATTCCCGCTTTCGTGATCGATAACGGCCGAGGCAAGCGTTCGGCGTTCGTCGATCTGCGCGACGCGGCGGGCCGGGCGGCGCTCGATGCGCTCGCGTCGCAAGCGGACGTGTTCGTGCAGTCGTATCGGCCGGGTGCGCTCGATGCGTGCGGCTTCGGCGCGCACGATCTCGCGCGGCGTCATCCGGGCATGGTCTGCGTATCGGTGTGCGCATACGGCGGCGACGGGCCGTGGGCGTCGCGGCGCGGCTTCGACAGTCTCGTGCAGTCGGCGAGCGGCATCGCGTGGGTCGAACGGCAGGCGGCGGGCGGGCGCGTGCCCAGGCATCTGCCGTGTCAGGCGCTCGATCATGCGACCGGCTATCTCGCCGCGTTCGGCGCGATGACGGCGCTCGTGCGGCGCGCGCGGGAAGGCGGCAGCTGGCATGTGCGCGTGTCGCTCGCGCAGACGGGGCGGTGGCTGCAGTCGTTCGGTCTCGTCGAAGGCGGCGAGCGCGTGCCCGACACGACGCTCGACGATGTGCAGGATTGTCTCGACGACGCGCTCGCATCGCCGTTCGGCGCGGTGCGCGGAGTGCGGCCGGCGGAGAGGCTGTCGGCGACGCCGCCGCGCTTCGCGCGCGGACCCGTGCCGCTCGGCAGCGATGCGCCGCGCTGGCTGCCGTGACGCGTGCTTGCCGCCGGCGGCCTACTTGCGCAGCTCGACGACGAAATCGTAATAATCGTTTCGACAGTAAGTGTCGGTGAGTTCGATCGCACGCTGATCGTGCGTGAAGCCGATTCGCGTGATGAGCAGGAGCGCGTCGTGCGGCGCGATGCCCATCTGCCGGGCAATTTCGTCAGTCGCGTTGACCGCGCGGAAGTGCTGCAGCGCGCGCACGATCGGCGTGCCGCGCTGCTCGAGATAGCTGTACAGCGAATCGCCGATCGCCTGCGGATCGGGAACGATCGTGGCGGGAAACGTCGAGTTCTCGACCGCCATCACGATGCCGTCCGCGAGCCGCAGGCGCTTCAGGCGCGTGACCGACGCGGCGGGCGACAGCCCGAGCTGGATCACCTCGTCGCGGTTCGCGGGCTGGATCTCGCGCGCGAGCCACGTCGAGCTCGGCGTGAAGCCGCGGCGCTTCAGCATCTCGCTGAAGCTCGACAGCCGCGACAGCGGATCTTCATAGCGCGGCTGGATGAAGTTGCCCGCGCCTTGCGTGCGCCGGATGAGCCCTTGTTCGACGAGGAGCGCGATCGCCTTGCGCGCGGTGATCCGCGACACGCCGAGCGATTCCGCGAGCAACCGCTCCGACGGTAGCGCTTCGCCCGCGGTCCAGCGGTTGTCGTGGATCGCGTCGCCCAGCTTGCGGGCGAGTTGCAGATAGAGCGGCGTGTCGTTGTCGGGGTCGGGGCGCAGGTCGGACCAGCGGTCTTCCGTCGATGGCTTCATGGAGTGGAGATAGAAAACGGTGCGGCCATTCTAAGACATCGCGTGCCGCGCTTATAGCCGGGTTTTGCGCTGAATGCCGCCCGAAGCCGCGCGAATCGCTACACTGACGAATCACGCGCGGGCCGCATGCGACGCGTTCCGCGCTCGAACACGTGACGAGGAGCGATATGACCAGCATGCTCGAAACCATCGCGCTGCCCGGCGGCGAACGCATACCGAAGCTCGGGCAGGGCACCTGGGAAATGGGCGAGCGGCACGCGAAGCGCGCGGCCGAGATCGCCGCGCTGCGCGAGGGCGTCGACCTCGGAATGACGCTCATCGATACCGCGGAGATGTACGGCGACGGCGCGACCGAGACGCTCGTCGGCGAAGCGCTCGCCGGCGTGCGCGACGACCTCTTCGTCGTCGGTAAGGTCTTGCCGCATCGTGCGAGCCGCGCGGGCGTCGTCGCCGCGTGCGAGGCGAGCCTGAAGCGCCTGCGCACCGACCGCATCGATCTCTATTTGCTGCACTGGCGCGGTTCGATTCCGCTCGCTGAGACGATTGCCGGCTTCGAGACGCTGCGCGACGCGGGCAAGATCCGCTACTGGGGCGTCAGCAATTTCGACGTCGACGACATGGAGGAACTCGCAGCCGTCGCGGGCGGCGTCGCCTGCGCGACGAATCAGATTCTCTACAACCTCGCGCGCCGCGGCCCCGAGTTCGATCTCTTGCCATGGCTCGCGCGCCGCGAGATGCCGGCGATGGCGTACAGCCCGATCGATCACATGCGGCTGCCGAAGCGCACGGCGCTCGACGACATCGCGCGCGAGCGCGGCGTGTCGCCGATGCGCGTTGCGCTCGCGTGGGTGCTTAGGCAACCGAACGTTCTGGCGATTCCGAAGACGGCCAGCGTCGAGCACGTGCGCGACAATCGCGCGGCGCTCGATCTCGTGCTCGACGACGGCGAGCTCGCGCGGCTCGACGCGCACTTCAAACCGCCGCGCGGCAAGCGGCCGCTCGAAATGCTGTAGCGGCGCGCGCCGCGGCGACGCGATCGATGCGAGCGGGCGGCGGTTCGCGCAATGCGCGGGCAGCGCGTCGCGCCCGCCCGATCGAATCGTACGCAGGCAGGCAACAAAAAGCCCGTCCGTTGCCGGACGGGCTTTCGTTTCATGGGCCGTGCAGCGCCATGTCCGCCACTGGGACGTGAGCAATTTCGACACGGCCGGCATGGAGGAGCGCGTCGACGACGCAGGCGGCACGACATGCGTGACCAACCAGATTCCCTACAACATCGCGCGGGACGCGGACCGGAATTCGACCTGCTGCCGCGGCTCGCAGAGCGTCGAATGCCGGCGATGCCCTATAGCCTGGTCGATCGCGCGTGCCTGCCGAAGCGTTCGCCCTGGACGAGATCGCACGGTTGCGCGGCGCGCTCGCTTGGGTGCTCATTCAGCCTGGCGTGTTCGCGGCCGCGAAGGCGGCGCGGATCGAGCACGTGCGCGACAACCGCGCCGCGCTCGATCTCGTGTCGAGCGATGACGAGCGCGCGCAGCTCGACGCGCACTTCGATCCGCCGCGCAGCAAACGCTCGCTCCCATTGCTTTGACCTGAGCGACGCCGCGGATCAGTGGCCGTTCCCGTGGCCGCCGTTGCCATGGCCGCCGTTGCTGCCGCCATTGCCGTTGCCATTGCCAACACCGTTGGCACCACCGTTGCCGGCGCCGCCGCTGCCATTGCCGTTGCCGTTGCTGCCGCCGTTGCCGTGACCGCCGTTGGCACCACCGTTGCCGCTGCCGTTGCCGTTGCCATGGCCGCCGTTGCCGCTACCGTGACCACCGCCATTGCCATTGCCATTGCCATTGCCATTGCCATCGCCGTTGCCGTTGCCGTTGCCGTGGCCGCCGTTGCTGCCACCGTTGCCATTGCCAACACCGTTGGCACCACCGTTGCCGGTGCCGCCACTGCCGTTGCTGCCGCCATTGCCACCGCCATTACCACCGCCATTACCATGGCCGCCGTTGCTGCCGCCATTGCCGTTGCCATTGCCAACGCCGTTAGCACCACCGTTGCCGGCGCCGCCACTGCCGTTGCCATTGCCGTTGCTGCCGCCGTTGCCATGGCCGCCGTTGCCGCCATTGCCGCTGCCGTTACCATGGCCGCCGTTGCCGTTGCCGTTGCCGTTGCCATGGCCGCCGTTGCCGCTACCGTGACCACCGCCATTGCCATTGCCATTGCCATCGCCGTTGCCGTGACCTCCGCCATTGCCGCCGCTGTCATCGCCGGCGTGTTCCCGCCGCCGCCGCCCCCACAAGCGCCACCGCCGTTACCTTGACCACTGCCGTTACCTTGACCACTGCCGTTGCCGCCGCTGTGTCCACCATGGCCTCCGCCACCGGAAGTTCCGCCACCGGAAGTTCCGCCGCCGGAAGTTCCGCCACCGGAAGTTCCGCCGCCGGACGTGCCGCCGCCCGAAGTGCCGCCGCCCAAAGCACCGCCACCCGAAGCACCGCCGCCCGAAGCACCGCCACCCGAAGCACCGCCACCCGAAGCACCGCCGCCCGAAGCACCGCCGCCCGAAGCACCGCCGCACGAAGCACCGCCACCCGACGCACCGCCGCCGGAAGCACCGCCGCCCGAAGCACCGCCGCCTGAACCTCCGCCGCCGGCACCGCCGCCGCCCGAGCCCCCGCAGCTCGCGGCTCCGCCGCTGCCG
>NZ_LOVS01000193.1:0-121889 GCF_001523835.1 Burkholderia sp. ABCPW 14
CCGGTGATGGATCTGTACAACGGCGAGATCGTGGCCTACCAGATGGATCGACGCCCGAGCTTCGAACTGGTCAGCGGCATGCTGAAGAAGGCGCTGGCCAAACTCAGACGCAAGGACAAACCGCTAGTGCATTCGGACCAAGGCTGGCAATACCGCATGCCGGCGTTTCGCCGGCAACTGAAGCGGCGCAAGCTGACTCAAAGCATGTCTCGCAAGGGCAACTGCCTCGACAATGCTGCGATGGAAAGCTTCTTCGGCACGCTCAAGTCCGAGTGCTACAAGGGGCATCGCTTCACTTGCGTGGAGCATTTGCGCGACACGCTCGATCGCTACATCCGCTATTACAACCACGAACGCATCAAGCTCAAATTGAAAGGGCTGAGTCCCGTGCAATACCGAACTCAGCCCTTGGGCGCCTAGCCTTCAACCACCGTCCAACTTTGTGGGGTCAGTTCACTGCGGGCCGCTTTTTTTATCGCGTCGAGCGTTTTGCGGGGTGGCGACGTCGTCGTCGCGCGCTGCGGTCTCGTTTGCGCTCTCGCGGCGGCGGCTGGATTCGTCGCTTCGTGCGCTGTGCGTCAATGAGCCGTGCCTTCGGTGTCGCGCGCGGCGCGCCGTCCGGCGATCGGGACCGTGTTTCCGGTTCCGCGTGCGGACACATCGCGGCGCGGGGCTGATTAGCGAGGTGCTTTCGTGTGGCGCGCGGCCATCCGCGCGAGCGCGCTTTGCAGCGGCGACTGCTCGAGCGTGTCTGCGAGCTGGCGCAGTGCGTCGGTGCCGGCCGCCGACATCCGCGCTTGCTTGACGCGCGGCGGTTCGGGTGCGGGCTGCGGGCGCACGCGCACCTTCAGCGCAGCCACGGCCCAGCCGCGCGCCTGCAGCTCGGACAGGAGCCGCGGTTCGACTTGCCGCAGCCGTGCGGCAAGCGCGTTGTGCGCGGCGAACAGCGTGAGCGTGCCGTCCTTGATGAAGCCCGGCTCGACGTGATTCGCCAGATAATCGGGGAGCAATGCGGTGAGATCCCGCTGCAGCGCCGCGACTTGCTCGATGCCCGCGCGCAGCGCGGCGAACGCGTCGGTGCGCTTGAGGACGTCGGCGGCGGCTTGCGGCCGCGACCAGTCGTTGGGACGAAATTGCTTCGGCGGTCGGTTCATGAGGGAAGTCGGCAGCGCCGCGTGGTTTGGCGTGTGACGGGCGACCGGATGGTGGAGCGATGCGCCGATTGTACCGCGATGTCGTTTGGCGGCCGAGGGTATCGACTGTCGGGGGCTGAGTCCCGAATTCACCGCCAATACTGGCTTCCGGAGCTGGAACTAGAACCAACGCCGCTCATGCCCGTGGGCGAACCGGGGCCCAAGCCCATGAGGTTCCCTCGATTTTTCGCCTTCCAACGGTCCCGAGTTATGCGGCGGCGTCCTTGGTCTGCTGAGCTTTGACCCAGTCGCGAAGGAACCGCTCTGGAGAAACAAAGCCGAGCGACGAACATTCACGTCCTGTTCATCGCGTTGGCGCGGCTGCCACCCCGGCGCTTCACGCGCCTCCAGGCACCGGGCACGAGCGCCGGGCGCTGCGCCGCTCCCGCCTGCCGGTCAATTTTTGGCCGCCCACGCGGCCGAACCGCGCCCCATGGCGGCTGCCGCCGCCGACACCGGCGCGCCCTGGTGCGCGTGCTAAAATTCGACGTTTGAATTCACTTCTACGCTAAGCCGCCGAGGCTCGGCGCGCCGGGGAGGGCGTATACCGCTCCGGGGCCGTTGCACCGACGCACACCCGATCCGATGACAACCGGTTTTCTTCAGAAAATTTTTGGCAGCCGCAATCAGCGGCTCGTCAAGCAATACCAAAAGACCGTCGTGGCGATCAATGCGCTCGAAACGCAGATCGAGACGCTGACGGACGACCAGTTGCGCGGCAAGACAGGGGAGTTTCGTCAGCGCATCGCGGCTGGCGAGGCACTCGACAAGCTGCTGCCCGAAGCGTTCGCCGTGTGCCGCGAAGCGAGCCGCCGCGTGCTGAAGATGCGCCACTTCGACGTGCAGTTGATCGGCGGGATGGTGCTGCATTACGGCAAGATCGCCGAAATGCGCACGGGCGAAGGCAAGACGCTCGTCGCGACGCTCGCCGTGTACCTGAATGCGCTCGCGGGCCGCGGCGTGCACGTCGTGACGGTCAACGACTACCTCGCGCAGCGCGACGCCGAGTGGATGGGACGGCTCTACAACTTCCTCGGGCTGTCGGTCGGCATCAACCTGTCGGGGATGGAGCACGACCAGAAGCAGGCGGCGTACGCAGCCGACATCACGTACGGCACGAACAACGAATTCGGCTTCGACTACCTGCGCGACAACATGGTCTACGAGACCGATGCGCGCGTGCAGCGGCCGCTCAACTTCGCGGTCGTCGACGAAGTCGACTCGATCCTGATCGACGAAGCGCGCACGCCGCTCATCATCTCGGGCCAGGCGGAAGACCACACCGAACTGTACGTGCGGATGAACGCGCTGCCGCCGCTCCTCGAACGTCAGATCGGCGAAGAGAAGGCGGACGGCACGGGCGTCGAGAAGCCGGGCGACTACACGCTCGACGAGAAGGGCCGCCAGGTGTTCCTGACCGAGTCGGGCCACGAGAAGGCCGAGCGGATGCTCGCCGAATGGGGCCTCATCGGCGACGGCGAGAGCCTCTACGCGCCGCAGAACATCACGCTGATGCACCACGTGTATGCAGCGCTGCGCGCGCACACGCTGTTCCATCGCGATCAGCACTACGTCGTGCAGAACGACGAAGTAATCATCGTCGACGAATTCACGGGCCGCCTGATGCCGGGCCGCCGCTGGTCCGACGGCCTGCATCAGGCGGTCGAGGCGAAGGAGCACGTGAAGATCCAGAGCGAGAACCAGACGCTCGCGTCGATCACGTTCCAGAACTACTTCCGGATGTACGCGAAGCTCTCGGGCATGACCGGGACGGCGGACACCGAAGCGTACGAATTCAACGAGATCTACGGCCTCGAGACGGTCGTGATCCCGACCAACCGGCCGCCGAAGCGGATCGACAAGCAGGACCAGATCTACAAGACCGCGAAGGAACGCTACGACGCGGTGATCCGCGACATCCGCGACTGTCACGAGCGCGGCCAGCCGGTGCTCGTCGGCACGACGTCGATCGAGAATTCGGAGCTGCTGTCGCACCTGCTCAAGCAGGCGGGCCTGCCGCACGAGGTGCTGAACGCGAAGCAGCACGCGCGCGAAGCGGAGATCGTCGCCGAAGCGGGCCGGCCGAAGCGCATCACGATCGCGACGAACATGGCGGGCCGCGGTACCGACATCGTGCTCGGCGGCAACGCCGAGAAGCAGGCCGCGTTCCTCGAGGCCGACGAATCGATCCCGGCCGACGACAAGGCGCGCCGGATCCAGAAACTGCATGACGAGTGGGAAACGCTGCACGAGCAGGTGAAGGCCGCGGGTGGCCTGCACATCATCGGCACCGAACGCCACGAATCGCGCCGGATCGACAATCAGCTGCGCGGCCGCGCGGGCCGTCAGGGCGATCCGGGCTCGTCGCGCTTCTACCTGTCGCTCGAGGATCCGCTCCTGCGCATCTTCGCGGGCGATCGCGTGCGCGCGATCATGGAGCGCCTGAAGATGCCGGAAGGCGAGGCGATCGAGGCGGGCATCGTCACGCGTTCGATCGAGTCGGCGCAGCGCAAGGTCGAGGCGCGCAACTTCGACATCCGCAAGCAACTGCTCGAATACGACGACGTCGCGAACGATCAGCGCAAGGTGATCTATCAGCAGCGTAACGAGCTGCTCGAGGCGCACGATATCGCCGAGACGATCGGCGCGATGCGGCACGGCGTGATGTCGGAAGTGGTCCGCCAGTTCGTGCCGGCGGGCAGCATCGAAGAGCAGTGGGATCTTCCGGAGCTCGAAGAGGCGCTGCGCAACGACTGGCAGCTCGACCTCGCGATCCAGGAAATGGTGAACGAGTCGTCGTCGATCAATGCGGACGAGATTCTCGACGCCGTCACGACGGCGGCCGACGAGCACTACGAAGCGAAGGTCGCGCTGGTCGGCCGCGAGTCGTTCAGCGCGTTCGAGCGCTCGATCATGCTGCAGACGCTCGACCGCCTGTGGCGCGAGCATCTCGCAGCGCTCGATCATCTGCGCCAGGGCATCCACCTGCGCGGCTACGCGCAGAAGAACCCGAAGCAGGAATACAAGCGCGAGGCGTTCGAACTGTTCGCGGCGATGCTCGACGCGGTGAAGCAGGAAGTCACGCGGATCGTGATGAACGTGCAGATCCAGTCGCCGGAGCAACTGGAGGAAGCGGCCGAGCAGATCGAGGAGCAGGGTGGTCATCTCGAGAACGTCGAATTCCAGCATGCCGATTTCGCGGCAGCGGCGGCCGCGGGCGGCGTGGCGGTCGCGGATGCGACGGCCGAGATGGTCGGCCACGCGATGAGCCACAGCGGCCCGGCGGGCGAGGTGCCGCGGGTCGGCCGCAACGATCCGTGCCCGTGCGGCAGCGGCAAGAAGTACAAGCACTGTCACGGCAAGCTGAACTGACGTGATCGAAGGCGGCGCGCGATGAGCGCGCCGCGTCGTCTGTGCGCAAGATTCTTGAGGTGTGATGCGCGGCGGCGCGCGCGAGCGGCCGCCGGTTCTTCAGTCCAATCGATGCCGGCTCGAACGCCGGCATTTTCCTTCGGGGCAGGTGCTTCAGATGGCTGTCAATTTTCCCTCGATCGATCCCGCGCAGTTGCATCCCGTCGCCGGCGTGACGCTCGGCTGGGCGGAGGCGAACATTCGCAAGCCGAACCGCAAGGATGTGCTCGTCGTCTCCGTCGACGAAGGCGCGACCGTGTCGGGCGTGTTCACCGAGAACCGTTTCTGCGCGGCGCCCGTGACGGTCTGCCGCGAGCATCTGGCGCAGGTGCGCGCGGGCGGCGCAGGCATTCGCGCGCTCGTTGTCAACACGGGCAACGCGAACGCGGGCACGGGCGAGCCGGGTCTCGCGCATGCACGCGAAACCTGCGTGGCGCTCGCGAGCCTTGCGGGCATCGCGCCCGAGCAGGTGCTGCCGTTCTCGACGGGCGTGATCCTCGAGCCGCTGCCGATCGACCGCCTGAAGGCCGGCCTCCCCGACGCGCTCGCGAACCGCGCGGCCGCGCACTGGTACGACGCCGCGCAGTCGATCATGACGACGGACACGCTGCCGAAGGCGGCATCGCGCCAGGTGACGATCGACGGCCACACGATCACGCTGACGGGCATCAGCAAGGGCGCCGGGATGATCAAGCCGAACATGGCGACGATGCTCGGCTTCCTCGCGTTCGACGCGAAGGTCGCGCAGCCGGTGCTCGACGCGCTCGTGAAGGACGTCGCGGACCGCTCGTTCAATTGCATCACGGTCGACGGCGACACGTCGACCAACGACTCGTTCATCCTGATCGCGTCGGGCAAGGCGAGCCTGCCCGAGATTGCGTCGGCCGATTCGCCCGCCTACGCGGCGCTGCGCGACGCGGTGACCGCAGTCGCCCAGACGCTCGCGCAACTGATCGTGCGCGACGGCGAAGGCGCGACGAAATTCATGACGGTGAAGGTCGAAGGCGGCAAGAGCGTCGCCGAGTGCCGCCAGATCGCGTACGCGATCGGCCACTCCCCGCTCGTGAAGACGGCGTTCTACGCGTCGGACCCGAACCTCGGCCGGATTCTCGCGGCGATCGGCTACGCGGGCGTCGCGGACCTCGACGTCGGCAAGATCGATCTGTATCTCGACGACGTGCTCGTCGCGAAGGCGGGCGGCCGCAATCCCGCGTATCTGGAAGAGGACGGCCAGCGCGTGATGAAGCAAAGCGAGATTGCGATCCGCGTGCTGCTCGGCCGCGGCGACGCGCAAGCGACGATCTGGACTTGCGATTTGTCGCATGATTACGTGAGCATCAACGCCGACTATCGTTCGTAAGTCATACGGGGCACGACATCATGGACCCACTCGAGCAGTTCCTCATCCGCGCCGAAGCGCTGCTTGGGCGCCTCGAAGCGATTCTTCCGCCGCCGCCGCCGGCAATCGACTGGACGTCCGCGTTCGCGTTTCGCTGGCGCAAGCGCCAGGGACGCGGCTATCTGCAGCCGGTCGCCGCGCGTTCGATGATCGCGCTTGACGATCTGCGGAACATCGATCGCCAGAAGGCGCTGATCGAGCAGAACACGCGCCAGTTCGTGAGCAGGAAGCCCGCGAACAACGTGCTGCTGACGGGCGCGCGCGGCACCGGCAAGTCGTCGCTGATCAAGGCGTGCCTGAACGCCTACGCGGCCGACGGATTGCGGCTCATCGAAGTCGACAAGGAAGATCTGCACGATCTGGGCGACATCGTCGAGCTGATCTCCGCGCGCCCGGAGCGCTTCATCGTGTTCTGCGACGATCTGTCGTTCGAAGAGGGCGAATCGGGCTACAAGGCGCTCAAGGTCGCGCTCGACGGGTCGGTTGCCGCGCAGTCCGACAACGTGCTGATCTACGCGACGTCGAACCGCCGCCATCTGCTGCCCGAGTACATGAGCGACAACGAGACGTACAAGCATCTGCCGGACGGTGAGATCCATCCGGGCGAGGTCGTCGAGGAGAAGATCTCGCTGTCGGAACGCTTCGGCCTGTGGGTCAGCTTCTATCCGTTCAAGCAGGACGACTATCTGACGATCGTCGGCCACTGGCTCAAGCATTTCGGCTGCGACGACGCCGAGATCGATACGGCGCGCGGCGATGCGCTCGTCTGGGCGCTCGAGCGCGGCTCGCGCTCCGGCCGGGTCGCATGGCAGTTCGCGCGCGATCGCGCGGGCCGCAAGGAGAACGTATGAGTATCGAAGTATCGAACGACGCGGCGCCGGCCGGCGTCGCCCGCAAGGTGACCGAGGTCGCGGTCGGCGTGCTGGTGCAGCCGGACGGCCGCTATCTGCTCGCGCAGCGTCTGCTCGGCAAGCCTTACGAGGGCTACTGGGAGTTTCCGGGCGGCAAGCTCGAGGCGGGCGAGAGCGTCGAAGCGGCGCTCGCCCGCGAACTGCACGAGGAACTCGGCATCGTCGTGACCGAATGCCACCGCTGGCATACGCTCGAGCACGACTATCCGCACGCGTACGTTCGCCTGTATTTCTGCAAGGTGACGGGCTGGACGGGCGAGCCGCATAGCCGCGAAGGGCAGGCGTTCGTCTGGCAGCGTTTGCCTGTCGACGTCGCGCCGCTGCTGCCCGCCGCGCTGCCCGTGCTCGAACTGCTCGCGCGCGAGCAGGGCGGCGAGCGGCAATAAACGTGCGCGGGCCCTTGGTCCGTCAGCTTTCCTTCTATCCCGTCACGACCTTCTTGGGACGCGGTCCGCGGCGCCGGCCGCATCCGGCCTCGGCCGTTCGATGCGGCCGGCGGTCAGCCGCGGCCGCCGTCTTCCCGATGGCCTGCGTCGTCGTCGGACGGCGCTTCGTCATCCGTTCCGCCGATCTTGTACTTCTCGGCTGCCCAGGCACCGAGATCGAGCTGCTTGCAGCGGGCGGAACAGAACGGGCGGAAACGGTTTTCGGGCGTCCAGCGGACTTCCTTGCCGCAGGACGGGCATTTCACGACAGTAACCATACGGATGGAATAATCGATGCGGCGCGAGGCCGCCGTTACAGATTGCAGAGCGTGAGCTGGAATGGTACGTCGATGTCGACCGCGCGCGGCCGGACGTCGCCGTCCTGCGCGGTGAAGCGCACCCACAGCATGTACTTGTTCGCGCTCGCCTCGGGAATCACGCGCAACTCGGGGGGGACACGCACCTGCATCAGCTGATAGGTGCGCCCGGACAGCATCTGCTGATAGCTGCCCTGCATCGCCATCACCTTCGAGGCTTGCCCGGATTCGCGCGCGAGGCGCAGCACGATCATCGCGGCGTCTCGCAGCGGCAAGAGCGGCATTGCCCATTTGGCGATGTCCTGGCGGCGCTGCCCGGCGGGCCACTGCTGCCACGCGTAGTACGACGGGAGATCGAATTTGCAGGTGCCGCCGGGGATGACCGCGCGGCTACGGATGCTTGCGAGCCATTCGTTGTCGATCAGATGCTGGCCGGTCTTGCCTTGCATCTGCGCGAGGTTCGAGAGCGTCTGCTCGATTTCGCCGAGCACCGCTTCGAGCGCGTTCTGCTCGATGCCGGGATTGCCGCGAAACGGCGCGAGCGTCTGCCGCTGGCGCTCGAGTTCCTTCATCAGATCCGATTTCAGATCTGCGCGGCCCGCGACTTCGGAGATTTCGAACAGCGTCGTCAGCGCGACATGATGCTCTCTCGCGTCCTCTTGAGCCACGAAGAACGTGAAGCGTTCGAACAAATCTTCGAGACGCAACAGCGTGCGGATTCGCTCGTTGAACGGATACTCGTAAAGAATCAAGCGCGCTCGCCTCTCGCGTAGGGGGTGACCAAAATTGCAGGGACATTCTAATGCTCACGGCCTACCCTAGCAATCGCGCCATTTTTCGGGACGCATGACGGCGTGTTGCAGTTCCGTGCATCGGACGCGACGTATGCGCCGCAGGCTCGTCAATTCTTCGCCGCGGCTGCGTATGCGAGATAGCGTTGGTGCAGTGCGGCGACTGCGGCTGCGAGTTCGTCGTGCGGCGCATTGTCGTTGACGATCACGTCGTCGGCGGCGGCAAGCCGTGCGTCGCGCGACGCCTGTCTTGCGACGATCGCCTCCACCTGCTCGCGGCTGAATCCGTTGCGGCGCATCACGCGCGCGATTTGCGTCTCGACGTCGCAATCGACGGCGAGCACGCGGTTCACACGCGCCTTCCACGTTCCCGATTCGACGAGGAGCGGCACGACGAAGACGACGTACGCGCCTCGCGCCGCGATAGCCTCGCGCTCGGTCTCTTCGCGGATCAGCGGATGGGTGATCGCTTCGAGTCGCTTGCGCGCGAATTCGTCGCTGAAGATCAGCGCGCGCATCTTTGCGCGATCGAGCGAACCGTCGGCTGCGATGAACTCGGCGCCGAACTCGCGCGCGATGAGCGGCATCGCGAGGCCGTGCGGCGCGGTGATGCGGTGCGCGATCAGATCGGTATCGACGATCGATGCGCCGAGCTCGCCGAACAGATTCGCGACGGTCGTCTTGCCGCTGCCGATTCCCCCCGTCAATCCCACCGAAAACATAGATCAGCCTCCGAGCAGCAGGTAGAACGGCGTGCCGAAAAAGAGAGTCGCCGCGCCGCCTGCCGCAAGGAACGGGCCGAACGGCAGCGGTTCCTCGAAGCGCATGCGGCCGCGCCAGGTTGCGACGAGACCGATCGCCGCGCCCGCGACGGCGGCGATCAGCACGATTTGCGGCAACGCTTCCCAGCCGAGCCACGCGCCGAGCGCGGCGAGGAGCTTCAGGTCCCCGTAGCCGATCCCTTCGATGCCGCGCAGCAATTTGAACAGCCACAGAATGCACCAGAGGAAGAGATAGCCGGCGATTGCGCCGATCACCGCAGTGCGCAGGCTCACGAACGTATCCCACAGATTGACGCACAGGCCCGCCCACAAGAGCGGCAGTGTCAGCGAATCTGGCAGGAAGCCGGTCTGCATGTCGATCGCGCTCATGGCGAGAAGCGCCGCGCACAGGCCGAACGCGGTGAGCGCAGCGCCGCTCGGCCCGAAGAGCGCGAGCGCACCGGCGGCGAGCGCGCCGCTCGCGAGTTCGATGAGCGGATAGCGTGCGCCGATCGGCGCACGGCAGCGGCGGCAGCGACCGCGCAACGCGATGTAGCTGAGGACCGGAATGTTCTCCCACGCGCGGAGCACATGGCCGCAGTGCGGGCACGCGCTGCGCGGCACGCAGAGGTTGTAGCGCGGCGGCAGGCTGTCGTCGGCGGGCGGCTCGCCCGTCGCTTCGGCGATTTCCGCGAGCCACGCGCGTTTCATCATGATCGGCAGCCGATGGACGACGACGTTGATGAAGCTGCCGACGACGAGGCCGAGCACGATCGCGAACGCAAGCTGCATCCCCGTGGGGAGCGTCGCGAACGCGGCGAGCGGCCCGGCGGCAGCGTGCGCGGCCGGATCGGGAAGGAACGGATTGGGCGTCATCGAGGCGGTTGGCATCGCAAATGGAGTCGGATTCGGCTGCGATGCTACACCACGTTGCCGAGCTGGACGATCGGCAAGTACATCGCGACCACGAGTGCGCCGATCAGTGCGCCCAGCACGACGATCACGACGGGCTCGCACAGGTTCGCAAGCACGCCGATCTGTTCGTCGATGCGGCGATCGCAGAGCGTCGCGACGTCGATGAGCATCGTGTCGAGCGTCCCCGATTCCTCGGCGACGGCGATCGGCTGCACGACGTCGTCCGGAAAACAGTCTTCGGCGCGCATCGCGCGAGCGAGCCGCTCGCCGTGCTGCAGGCGTGCGGCGATGCCGGCCGTCGCGCGATCGAAGCGCGCGTTGCCGGTCGCGTTCGATAGCGCGGCGAACGCGTCGGTGAGCGGCGTGCCGGCGGCGAGCAGCGTGCCGAGCGCGCGGCTCCAGCGCGCAGCGGCGAGCATGCGCACGAGCGGTCCGGCGAGCGGTGTGCGCAGCAGCGCCTGTGCGAGCGCAAGGCGCGCGGCTTCAGAGCGGTGTGCTGCGTAGCGGGCGGTGAAGCAGACGAGCAATGCTACCGCGGCGGCAGGCGCGCTCCAGCGTGTCGCGCCGGCCGACAGCGTCAGGATGACGCGGGTCGGCGCCGGCAGTGCGGCGCCGAAGCCCGCGAAAATCTGTTCGAACGTCGGCACGACCCAAATCAGCAGGGTCGCTGTGATCGCGAGCGCGAACAGCAGCACGGCGACCGGATAAGCGAGCGCGCCCCTGACCCGCGCATACTGGGCAGCCGCACGTTCTCGATCGTCGGCGAGCCGCGCGAGCACCGCGGCGAGCGCGCCCGCTGTTTCGCCGACCGCGACCAGTTGGCAGAAGAGCGGATCGAACTGGCGCGGGTAGCGGCGCAGGGCGGCGGAGAACTGCCGTCCTGCAATGATCTCCCTCGCGAGCCCTGCCGCGATGCGGGGCATTTCGCTTCGCTGCGTCGCTTGCGCGAGCAGTTCGAGCGACGGCGCGAGCGCGAGCCCCGCGTGCAGGAGTCCTGCGAGTTGACGCGCGAAACGTGTGACGTCGCGTGCACGCACGCCGGGCTGCGGCGCCGTACCGCGCGCTTCGAGATGCAGCACCGTGACGCCCATGCGTTTGAGCGCCGTGCGTGCGGCGGACGGATTGACTGCGATCAGCGTGCCGCGGCGTCGCGCGCCATCGGTCGTCACGCCCGCCCAGCGATAACGGGCCTCGATCGGTGTGGCCAGGCTGCGCGCGCTCATCCAGCCTCCGTCGCGCCGAGCGCTTCGTCCAGGCTCGTCGTGCCGTCGCGCACGCGTGCGAGCGCCGCATCGCGCAAGCTCGTCATGCCTTCGGCGTGTGCCTGCCGCGCGAGTTCGGCGCTGCTCGCGCGGGCGACGATCAGATTGCGTTGCGCGGCAGACAGCGGCATCACCTGATGAATGCCGATGCGCCCCCGATAGCCGATTCCGTGGCACGCGGCGCAGCCCGTCGCCGCATAAGGGCGCCAGCCGGCGACGAGCGAAGCGGGGTCGAGGCCCGCCGCGCGCAGCGCATCGGGCGACGCGTCGGACGGCGCGCGGCACGCGGTGCAGAGGCGGCGCACGAGCCGCTGGGCTGTCACGAGTCGCAGCGCGGCAGCGAGGTTGTGCGGCGCGACGCCGATGTCGAGCAGTCGAGCAACCGCTGCGGGCGCGTCGTTCGTATGCAGTGTCGACAGCACGAGGTGGCCCGTTTGCGCGGCTTTCAGCGCAACGTCGGCAGTTTCTGCGTCGCGTATCTCGCCGACCATGATGACGTCAGGATCCTGGCGCAGAAACGCGCGCAGCGCGACCGCGAAGGTCAGGCCCGCCTTCTCGCGCACGCCGACCTGATTGATCCCGTCGAGTTCGATTTCGGCCGGATCTTCGACCGTGCAGACGTTTCGCGACACGTCGTTCAGCATTTGCAGGAAGCAGTACAGCGACAGCGTCTTGCCGCTGCCCGTCGGTCCCGTGACGAGGACGAGACCGTGCGGCGCGCCGATCGCCGCTTCGACGCGGCGCGTCTGCGCGGCGTCGAAGCCGAGTGCGGCGAGCGACAGATCGGCGGGAAGCGTCTCGAGACGCCGCAGCACGAGCTTTTCGCCGTGCAGCGTCGGCAGCGAACTGACCCGGTAGTCGCCCGCGCGCCCCGGCGCGAGCGCGAGCCGCAGCCGGCCGTCTTGCGGCACGCGACGCTCGGCGATGTCCATCCGCGCGAGCACCTTGATGCGTGTCACGCATGCGTCGCGCAGATGGGCAGGCAGCCGGGCGAATTCGTGGAGCACGCCGTCGATCCGCAGGCGCACGCGCCAGCCCGATTCGCCTGGCTCGACATGAATGTCGGACGCGTCGCGTTCGTGTGCGGCGCGCAGCATGTCGGCGACGATGCCGACCGCGGGCGCGTCGTCGGCGAGTTCGGCGGCGCGGGGACGGGGCGGGGCGGACGCCGCGGGCGGAAGCGGCGCCGTCGGCCACGTGGAAGAAAAAGAAGGGGAAGAGGGTGTTGCGGACATCGGACTCGGCCTCGCGGCCGCCTGCTCGACACGATGGAGCGATCATCGCGCGTCGCGCAGGGCGGCCGCCAGTCGGTCGATTGGCCAACCGCGCCGCGCGTCACACGCCGCTCGTTACGCGCTCAGCGCGCGTCCCCCGAGCGACGTGCGCGGCTTGAACAGCTTGACCGTGCGCACGCCCTGATCGTCGCTGCGCATCACTTCGATCATCACGTCGCCGATCTTCAGGCAGATATCGCCTTCGGGAATTTCCTCGAGCATTTCGAGGATCAGGCCGTTGAGCGTCTTGGGTCCCTTGGTCGGCAGGCTCAAGTGCAGCCAGCGGTTCAACTCGCGCAGCGGCATGCTGCCGGCGACGATGCACTCGCCGTTCGCGTCCCAGCCGCTCTTCGAATTCTCGCTTCTCGGCATCGTCGTCGTGAATTCGCCGATCAACTCCTCGATGATGTCCTCGGGCGTGACGAGCCCCTGCAGCTCGCCGTATTCGTTGACGACGAGCGCCGTGCGCTGCCGGCTTTCCTGGAAGTACTGCAACTGCTGGAACACGGGCGTGCCGGACGGCACGTAGTACGGCTCCGTGAGCAGTTCGCGCAGCGTGTCGCGGTCGAAATCCTGGTTGTGGAGCGCGGCGAGCGTCTTGCGCACGTGCAGCACGCCGAGCACGCGGTCGATGTCGCCTTCGTAGACGACGAGCCGGTTGTGATAGCAGGTCTCGAGCTGATGCAGCACGTCGTCGAGCGGCGCGAGGATGTTGAGCGCCTCGATCTGGCGGCGCGGGATCATCACGTCGTCGACGGTGATGTTCTCGAGATCGAACAGGTTGAGCAGGATGCTGCGGTGCTTGGTCGGCATGAAGCTGCCCGATTCGAGCACGAGCGAGCGCAGCTCCTCGGTCGACAGCCGCTGGTCGCGCCCCCCTTTCGTGTTGATCCGCAGCGCCGCGAGGATCGAGCCCGACAGCGTGTTGACGAACCACACGACGGGCATCATCACGCGCATCAGCGGCGCGATCACGACGCTCGCCGGCAGCGCGATCCGCTCGGGGAACGTCGCGCCGACGATCTTCGGCGTGATTTCCGCGAACACGATGATGAGAAACGCGACGATGCCGGTCGCGATCGACAGCACGAAGTTGTCGTGGCCGAACGTGCGCAGCGCGATCGACGTCGTCAGCACCGGGATGATCGTGTTGAACAGATTGTTGCCGATCAGGATCACGCTCAGCAGCTGATCGGTCCGCGCAAGGAGCCCCTGCGTCGTTTTCGCGCCAAGCGCGCCACGGCCCGCGAGGTGCTTCAGCCGATGGCGGTTGAGTGCCATCATCGCGGTTTCAGAAATGGAGAAGAAGCTGGAGCAGAGAAGAAGCAGGAAGATGGCGCCGATTTGCGCCCATAAGGGAATTTGGTCCACGCGTCGGAGAGTCGGTGAATGACAGGAATGGAAAAGACTATAGCAGAGGGGCGCGGTCGGTTCGCGCATGGCATCGCATCGTGCCGTGGGGCAACGCCGCCGTCGCGCAAAAAAAAACCGCGCATCGTGTGCGCGGTTTTCTGCAAATCTGGTCGGGGTGAGAGGATTCGAACCTCCGGCCTCTACGTCCCGAACGTAGCGCTCTACCAGGCTAAGCTACACCCCGATTTGGACTCTTTCGTCGCTTCGGTCTAGATCAAGACTGGCGTGACGTCGAATAAGAACATAATTCTAGCAGGCTCTCTTTGAAAATGGAAGCGGGAAATGAAGAAATTGCCGCGGCCGCGGCCTCGGCTTCTTGGCGGGCGCATTCGAGCGTATGGTCGAGCGCGCCCGAACGCGTGATTGCGTCGAAGATCGTGTCGAAGCGGTCGGTGCCGCCTTGCTCGATCGCTTCGCGCGCGAGCGCCGACTGCTCGGCCGTGCCGCGTTCGATCAGATAGATGAGCGGCAGCGTCGGCTTGCCTTCGCGCAGGTCGTCGCCGGCGTTCTTGCCCATCGATTCGGCGGTGCCCGCGTAGTCGAGCCAGTCGTCCATGATCTGGAACGCAGTGCCGATCCGGCGGCCGTATTCGGCGGCGGCGGCCTCGGTCGGCGCGTCGGCGCCCGCCAGGACCGCGCCGAGGCGCGCGGAGGCCTCGAACAGCTTCGCGGTCTTGTAGCGGATCACCTGCATGTAGCGGGTTTCGTCGACGTCGGCGTCGTGCATGTTCAGGAGCTGCAGCACTTCGCCCTCGGAGATGATCGTTGTCGCTTCCGACAGGATCTCCATCACGCGCATCTTGCCCACGCCCACCATCATCTCGAACGAGCGCGAGTAGAGATAATCGCCGACGAGCACGCTCGCTGCGTTGCCGAACAGCGCGTTCGCGGTCTTGCGGCCGCGCCGCAGCTCCGATTCGTCGACGACGTCGTCGTGCAGCAGCGTCGCCGTATGGATGAATTCGACAACGGCCGCGAGCACGTGCTTCTGGCTCGTGTTTTCGCCGAGCGCGCCCGCGACGAGAAGGAGAAGCGCCGGTCGCAGCCGCTTGCCGCCCGCGCCGATGATGTACTCGGCGATCTGGTTGATCAGCAGCACGTCGGACCCGAGGCTTTGCCGAATGACGCGATTCACCTGCTCCATATCGCTTGCGATCGGGGCGAGCAAGTGGGCGGCGCTGAGGGAGGGGGTGGCAGTCGACGACATGATCATGGAAATGGGTAGTGCCGCGGATTATAAGGCGAATCGCCCGCGAGCCGGGCCGTCGTGCGACTTCTTCACGCGTTTTTCGGCCGTTCGGCCGATGCCCGCGCCACGGTCGGGCGCGGCAGGCGCGGATGATCTTTGACCGAAGCGCTAACTCTATGTATAATCACGCGTTTTCCGCGCACGGTGCACGGAAAAATGGATCCAGAGTGAGGTTCTCAATGTACGCGGTCATAAAAACCGGCGGCAAGCAGTACAAGGTTGCCGTTGGCGAAAAACTGAAAGTAGAACAGATGCCGGCAGACATTGACGCAGAAATCACGCTCGACCAGGTTCTCGCAGTGGGCGAAGGCGAATCGATTAAGTTCGGTACGCCGCTGGTCAGTGGGGCTTCCGTCAAGGCCACCGTCATATCGCACGGTCGTCATGCCAAGGTCACCATCTTCAAGATGCGTCGCCGGAAGCACTACCAAAAGCACGGCGGCCACCGCCAGAACTACACCGAGCTGCGCATCGACGCGATCAACGCGTAAGCGCCTCCCTCGGTAAAGGAGCAATCAGATGGCACACAAAAAAGCAGGCGGCTCGTCCCGGAACGGCCGCGACTCCGAGTCGAAGCGTCTCGGCGTCAAGGTGTATGGCGGCCAGGCGATCAACGCGGGCGGCATCATCGTGCGTCAGCGCGGCACGCGCATGCACGCAGGCGAAAACGTCGGCATGGGCAAGGACCACACGCTCTTCGCGCTGGTCGACGGCCATGTGAAGTTCACGACGAAGGGCGCCGCCAGGAAGCACACGGTCGTCGTCGTCCCGGCCGCGGCCTGAGTTTAGGCGCGACGGGCTTCGTAGCCAAGAAAAGGCCCCGCGGTAACAGCGGGGCCTTTTTTATTTTGTGCGCGAATTTTGCGCGCAGGCATTCGCCGCGCGCATCGGCCGTTCGGCCGATTGGTCAAGCGCGGCGCCGCACGGCACAATAGCGGGAATGGCAGCAAATACTGGACGGAGTGACGGATGAAGTTCATTGACGAAGCGCGAATTGAAGTCATCGCCGGCGACGGGGGCGATGGCAGCGCGTCGATGCGCCGCGAGAAATTCGTTCCGTTCGGCGGACCGGACGGCGGCGACGGCGGCCGCGGCGGCAGCGTATACGTGATCGCAGATCGCAACATCAACACGCTGATCGACTACCGATACGCGAAGAAGCACCTGGCGCGCAACGGCGAGAACGGCCGCGGCTCCGATTGCTACGGCAAGGGCGGCGACGACATCACGCTGCGCATGCCGGTCGGCACCGTCATCAACGACATGGACACGGGCGAGTTGATCGCCGATCTGACCGAGCACGATCAGAAGGTGCTCGTCGCGAAGGGCGGCGCGGGCGGCCTCGGCAACCTGCACTTCAAGTCGAGCACGAACCGCGCGCCGCGCCAGAAGACGGACGGCAAGCCGGGTGAGCGGCGCATGCTGAAGCTCGAGTTGAAGGTGCTTGCGGACGTCGGCCTCCTCGGGATGCCGAACGCCGGCAAGTCGACGTTCATCTCGTCGGTGTCGAACGCGAAGCCGAAGATCGCCGACTATCCGTTCACGACGCTTGCGCCGAATCTCGGCGTCGTGCGCGTCGGGCCGGGCAAGAGCTTCGTGATCGCCGACATTCCGGGCCTGATCGAAGGTGCGGCGGAAGGCGCGGGCCTCGGCCATCAGTTCCTGCGGCATCTGCAGCGTACCGGTCTCCTGCTGCATCTTGTCGATCTCGCGCCATTCGACGAAAACGTCGATCCCGTCGCGGAGGCGAAGGCGATCGTCGGCGAACTGCGCAAGTACGACGAATCGCTGTACGAGAAGCCGCGCTGGCTCGTCCTGAACAAGCTCGACATGGTGTCGGAGGACGAGCGCGGCGCGCGCGTCTCCGATTTCATCGAGCGCTTCGGCTGGGCTGGCCCCGTATTCGAGATTTCCGCGCTGACGGGGCAGGGCTGCGAAGGCCTCGTCTACGCGATCTACGACTATCTCTCCGCGCATTCGGACGCGCATCGCGCCGAGGTCGCCGAGGATCTGGCGTCGGACGTGCGCTTCCGCGACGCGCCGTCCGCCGCCGGCGAACCGCGCGAGCGCGAGGCCGACGCGCCGTAAGCGCCGCCGACCGCAAGCCGCGCCGCGCGGTCCGCACGGCGCGAGATTCACTCGTGCATTACTCACAGGAGACAGCGCACGATGCGTTCGATCATCGCCGATTCGAAACGCTTGGTAGTGAAGGTCGGCTCGAGCCTCGTCACCAACGATGGCCGCGGGCTCGACCATGACGCTATCGGCCGATGGGCTGCCCAGATCGCCGCGCTGCGCAGCGCGGGCAAGGAAGTGGTGCTCGTCAGCTCGGGCGCGATCGCGGAAGGGATGCAGCGCCTCGGCTGGAGCAAGCGGCCGCGCGAAATCGACGAATTGCAGGCGGCTGCGGCCGTCGGGCAGATGGGGCTCGCGCAGGTGTACGAGAGCCGCTTCGCCGAGCACGGCATCCGCACCGCGCAGATTCTTCTCACGCACGCGGACCTCGCCGACCGCGAACGCTACCTGAACGCGCGCTCGACGCTTCTCACGCTGTTGCGGCTCGGCGTCGTGCCGATCATCAACGAGAACGACACCGTCGTCACCGACGAAATCAAGTTCGGCGATAACGACACGCTCGGTGCGCTCGTCGCGAACTTGATCGAAGGCGACGCGCTCATCATTCTCACTGACCAGCAGGGGCTCTTTACGGCCGATCCGCGCAAGGACCCGAGCGCGACGCTCGTCGGCGAGGCGAGCGCCGGCGCGCCCGAGCTCGAGGCGATGGCGGGCGGCGCGGGGTCGAGCATCGGCCGCGGCGGCATGCTGACGAAGATTCTCGCGGCGAAGCGCGCCGCGCACAGCGGCGCGAACACCGTGATCGCGAGCGGCCGCGAGCATGAAGTGCTCGTGCGGCTCGCGTCGGGCGAGGCGATCGGCACGCAACTGATCGCACGCACCGCGCGGATGGCGGCGCGCAAGCAGTGGATGGCGGACCACTTGCAGGTGCGCGGCCACGTCGTCATCGATGCAGGCGCGGTCGACAAGCTGACGGCGGGCGGCAAGAGCCTGCTGCCGATCGGCGTCGTCGCGGTGCAGGGCGTGTTCGCGCGCGGCGAAGTCATCGCGTGCGTCGACGACGCGGGCCGTGAAGTCGCACGCGGCATTACCAATTACAGCAGCGCCGAGACGAAGCTGATCCAGCGCAAGCCGAGCGGCGAGATCGAAACGGTGCTTGGCTATATGCTCGAGCCCGAGTTGATCCATCGGGACAACCTCGTGCTCGTCTGACGCGGGCGCCGCCGTGGCGCAGGGCTTTGAGCGAAGCCGACAAACAAAAATGCCCGCGCGGGCATTTTTGTTTTCGCCATCCCGTCCGGCCGCGGCTGCGCAGCCCGCGCGGCCGATTGCATCGGCGCGTTGGTGCGCCGGCGCCGCGATCGCACGCACCGGCCGTGCCGGATCAGCGGATCTGATTGAGCGTCGTCCGGTTGTAGCGGATGTTCTCGATGATGGCCGAGCGCTTGCCCGTCGGCATCTTGTTCGCGCAGAAGAAGTCCTGATAGAGCGCCGCGTGGTACGCGTTCAGTTCGCCGTTCTCGATCCGCTGCCAGTCGGTTGCGACCGTGCGGTCCCAGCCGTCGTGATCAGCATTCAGTCCCGCGTACTGGCGCCATTCGTACGTATCGCAGCGAATTCCTTCGTAGTTGACGTTGCGCGCGCCCGCGGGGCTCGTGACGACGACGATGTAGCGGACGACGCCGTCCGTGCCGACGTCGAGCGACTTCGAATCGACGGAGAATTTGAGCGGCGTGTTCTGCGACACGTTGAACGGCAGCAGATCGCTCGTCTGCGGCAGCGGCGGCAGCGTCTCGACCTTGTTTTCAGTCCATTGCGGCTGACGGTCGAGCAGGTAGGTGAATGCGCTGTCGTCCTTGTTGGTCGGGGTGTTCGAATGGGCGCAGCCGGCCAGCGCGGCGGCCGCGACGATCGACGCGGCGGCAAGAGCAATCGCTTTCAATATGTGTACCTCGTAAAAAAAAGCGCGGCATCCTTCAATGCCGCGCCCGGTCATGCGTTTTTCATTCCCGTCGGACGAACTCGTGCGTCAATCGCGCAAGCTCAGGCGGGGAGGGTTTTCGTCGAGCGTGCTCGCGCCCGGCTCGACTTCAGAACAGACTGCCGACGTGTCGATCGCTGCCGGTGTTTCCGCGGTCGCGTGTCCGTTCGCAACGCGCGGAAAGCGCGACGCGCGCGGACCGCGCAACTTGTCGGAACGCTGCGCCGGGCGGCGCAGGAAACGCGACAGTTCGGTCAACGCCAACTGATACACATCCCGCTTGAACTCGATCACCGCGTCGAGTGGCACCCAGTATTCGTTCCAGCGCCATGCGTCGAACTCCGGATGATCCGTCGCGCGCAGGCAGATGTCGCAATCGCGCCCGACCATTCGCAGCAGGAACCAGATCTGCTTCTGGCCGCGATAATGTCCGCGCACTTCGCGCTTGATGAACTTGTCTGGCACCTCATAACGCAACCAGTCGCGAGTGCGGCCGATGATCTTGACGTGTTCCGGCAGCAGCCCGGTTTCCTCGTGCAGCTCCCGGTACATTGCCTGCATCGGGGTCTCGCCGTACTTGATGCCCCCTTGCGGAAACTGCCAGGAATGCTCGCGGAGCCGCTTGCCCCAAAACACCTCGTTGCGCGCGTTCAAGAGGATGATGCCGACGTTCGGGCGAAAGCCTTCACGATCCAGCATACAACCACCTTCGAATCCTTTAAAATTGCTTTGATTATAAACAGATAACGGGCGCCGCGCACCGGAACGGAGCGAATCCGGGCGAGGTGCGTCATCTGCACTGTCCCCAATTTGTCTGGTATGTCACCTGCGCCGCACACCACCGCGCGCAGCCGTTAATTCACCTTTAGACTTTTTTCGGGCGGCCCGCGTTGGCCGCCGCTAATGGAACCGTTCGCATGAAAGCCTCTCGTTTCTTTATCGGCACCCTGAAGGAAGCACCCGCCGACGCCGAGATCGTCAGTCACAAGCTGATGGTGCGAGCCGGCATGATCCGCCGCGTCGCCGGCGGCATCTATAACTATCTGCCGATCGGCTTGCGCTCGATTCGCAAGGTCGAGGCGATCGTGCGCGAAGAGATGAACCGGGCGGGCGCGATCGAGCTGCTGATGCCCGCCGTGCAGCCCGCCGAGCTGTGGCAGGAGTCGGGGCGCTGGGAGCAGTACGGCCCCGAGTTGCTGCGCTTCAAGGATCGCAAGCAGAACGACTTCGTGATCGGGCCGACTCACGAAGAGGTGATCACCGACATCGCGCGCAACCAGATCAAGAGCTATCGGCAGATGCCGGTGAACTTCTATCAGATCCAGACGAAGTTCCGCGACGAGATTCGCCCGCGCTTCGGCGTGATGCGCGGTCGTGAGTTCCTCATGAAGGACGCGTACTCGTTCGACCGGGATCACGAAGGCCTCAAGGAGTCGTACAAGAAAATGTACGACGCATACGTGCGGATCTTCACGCGGATCGGCCTCGAATTCCGTCCGGTCGCGGCGGACAACGGCTCGATCGGCGGCAGCGGTTCGCACGAATTCCACGTGATCGCCGACACCGGCGAGGACGCGATCGCCTACTGCCCGACGTCCGACTTCGCGGCGAACGTCGAGGCGGCCGAGGCGCTGCCGCTGCTCGCGAGCCGTGCGGCGCCCGCCGAGGCGATGCAGAAGGTCGCGACGCCCGGCAAGGCGAAGTGCGAGGCGGTTGCCGAGCTTCTGGGCATCCCGCTCGAGCGCACGATCAAGTCGATCGTGCTCGCGACCGACAACGACGGCGCCGAGCCGACGATCTGGCTGCTGATGCTGCGCGGCGACCACGACCTGAACGAGATCAAGACGGCGAAGCTGCCGGGCTTGGCCGGCTACCGCTTCGCGACCGAGACGGAGATCGTCGAGTGGTTCGGCACGCCGCCCGGCTACCTCGGCCCGATCGGCACGAAGAAGCCGGTGCGCGTGATCGCCGATCGCACGGTCGCGAACATGAGCGACTTCGTCGTCGGCGCGAATGAAGTCGATTACCACGTCGCCGGCGTGAACTGGGGCCGCGACTTGCCGGAGCCCGTGATCGCCGACATCCGCAACGTGAAGGCGGGCGATCCGTCGCCGGACGGCAAGGGCACGCTCGACATCTGCCGCGGCATCGAAGTCGGCCACGTGTTCCAGCTCGGCGCGAAGTATTCGGAAGCGATGGGCGCGACGTTCATCGACGAATCGGGCAAGGCGCAGCCGATGGTGATGGGTTGCTACGGGATCGGCGTTACGCGGATACTCGGCGCGGCGATCGAGCAGAACTTCGACGACAAGGGGATCATCTGGCCCGAGGCGATCGCGCCGTTCGAGGTCGTGCTGTGCCCGATGGGCTATGACCGCAGCGACGCGGTGCGCGAAGCGGCCGACAAGCTCTACGCGGATCTCGCAGCGGCGGGCGTCGACGTGATCCTCGACGATCGCGGCGAGCGTCCGGGCGTGATGTTCGCGGACTGGGAGCTGATCGGCGTGCCGCACCGCCTCGTGATCGGTGAGCGCGGCCTGAAGGACGGCAGGGTCGAGTACCAGGGCCGCCGCGACGTCGAAGCGACGCTGCTGCCCGCCGATTCGGCCGCGGCGGCGATCGTCGAGAAGGTTCGCGCGGCGCTCGGCCGCTGATCGCCGGCGAAACGGAGGCGCGCGTTGGAGTCGAATTTCCTGTCGGCGACGGTGCTCCTCATCCTCATCACCGATCCGCTCGGCAACATCCCGCTCGTCATCGCGGCCCTGCGGGACGTGCCGGGCGAACGGCGCGTGAAGGTCATCCTGCGCGAAGTGGCGATCGCGTTCGTGATCCTGCTGTTCTTCATGGTCGTCGGCGACCGCTTCCTGCGGATGATGAGCCTGACCGACGTGTCACTGCGGATCGGCGGTGGAATCGTGCTGTTCCTGATTGCGCTCCGGATGATCTTCCCGCATCCGGACGGCGCGCTCGGCAGCGATCCGCGCGCGGACGGCGAGCCGTTCATCGTGCCGCTCGCGATTCCGGCGCTCGCCGGGCCGTCGGCGCTCGCGACGGTGATGCTGCTCACGTCGCAGGCGCCCGGCAAGATGTTCGAATGGGCGGGCGCGCTGACGGTGACGATGCTCGTGTGTGCGGTGACGCTCGTGCTCGCCGAACGGATTCAGCAGTGGCTCGGCGAGCGCACGGTGCTCGCGTTCGAGCGGCTGATGGGGCTCGTGCTCGTCGCGATCTCGGTCGAGATGATGATGGCGGGCATTCGTGCGTTCGTTCACCAGTTGTGATGGGCTGACCGACTGCGACGCTGCGGGACCTTCGATCGCCAAACAAGAAAAAGCGGCTCGCGCATCACACGCGAGCCGCTTTTCTTGGGTGTCTTCGGTGCACCGTGCGCGTGCCGCCGCGCCGGCGTCAGACGTCCGCCGTCAGCGCGCGGATCGTCGGCAGGTTGCGCCAGTAGCCCTTCGCGTCCATCCCGCAGCCGAACACGTAGCGGTCCGGCACCGCGAACCCGCAGAAGTCCGGGTGCAGCGGCTTCGCCTTCGCGAGCGTCTTCTCGCACAGCACCGCGGACAGGAAGCGCTTCGCGCCCATCTCGAGGATGCGGTCGCGGATCGCGGCCATCGTTTCGCCTTCGTCGAGGATGTCGTCGAGCACGAGCACGATGCGGTCCTTCACCGATTCGCGCGGCGCGACGCGCCAATGCATATCAGGGCTGCCCTTCGTCGTGTTGCGATAGCGGGTCAGGTGGATGTAGTCGAACTCGAGCGGGAAATCGAGGTGCGGCAGCAGCATGCCGGTGAACACCGCCGCACCGCCCATCACCGACAGCACGAGCGGGAACTCCTCGCCGATCTGGCCGCGGATCTCTGCAGCCATCCGACCGATCGACGCGTTGACCTCGTCGGCGGAGACGATCTCTTCGGAGTGTTGGAAAATGTGGAGGGCTTCTTCTCGATTCATGAGGTCTGGCGAGCGGTCTCGTCTGGGATACCAATAAGAATGAAACAATGCGGCGCCGCGCGCTACAGCATATACCCGTGCGCGGCGCCGCGGCGAATCAGCGCATGCCGGGCATCATGCCCTTAATGCCGCGCATCATCTTCTGCAGGTTGCCGCCCTTCAGCTTCTTCATCATCGTGCGCATCTGGTCGTACTGATTCAGCATCCGGTTGACTTCCTGCACCGGGACGCCCGCGCCCGCCGCGATCCGGCGCTTGCGCGTCGCCTTGATGATCTCGGGCTTCGCGCGCTCCGCGGGCGTCATCGAACTGATGATGCCTTCCATTCGGCGGATCTGCTTTTCGGCCTGGCTCATGTCGGCGCCCGCCGCGGCCTGCTGGAACTGCGCGGGCAGCTTGTCCATCAGCGACGACAGCCCGCCCATGTTCTTCATCTGCGAGATCTGCGCGCGGAAATCGTTCAGGTCGAAGTCGCCGCCTTTCTTGACCTTGTTGGCCAGTTTCTCCGCGGCCTTGATGTCGACGCCGCGCTGCGCTTCCTCGACGAGCGCGAGGATGTCGCCCATCCCGAGAATCCGGTTTGCCATCCGGTCCGGGTAGAAGATCTCGAGGCCGTCGAGCTTCTCGGCCACGCCGACGAACTTGATCGGCTTGCCCGTCACGTGGCGCACCGACAGCGCGGCGCCGCCGCGCGAGTCGCCATCGAGCTTCGTCAGCACGACGCCCGTGAGCGGCAGCGCGTCGTTGAACGCCTTCGCGGTGTTGACGGCGTCCTGGCCGAGCATCGCGTCGACGACGAAGAGCGTCTCGACCGGCTTGAGCGCCGCGTGCAGCGCGGTGATCTCCTGCATCATCGCTTCGTCGATGCCGAGGCGGCCTGCGGTATCGACGAGCAGCACGTCGTGATAGTGGCGCTTTGCCCAGTCGACGGCCGCGTTCGCGATGTCGACGGGCTTCTGGTCGGGCGTCGACGGGAAGAAGTCGGCGCCGACCTGCTCGCTCACCGTTTTCAGCTGCGCGATCGCGGCGGGGCGGTAGACGTCGCACGAGACGGTGAGCACCTTCTTCTTGTACTTCTCGCGCAGCAGCTTCGCGAGCTTGCCGACGGTCGTCGTCTTGCCGGCGCCCTGCAGGCCGGCCATCAGGATGATCGCGGGCGGCGTGACGGCGAGGTTCAGCTCGGCCGCCTTGCCTTCGTAGTCGCCGCCGATCACGGCGGTCAGTTCCTTCTGGACCACGCCGACGAGCGCCTGACCGGGCGACAGGCTGCCGACCACGTCCTCGCCGAGCGCCTTTTCCTTGACCTTCGCGATGAAATCGCGGACGACGGGCAGCGCGACGTCGGCTTCGAGGAGCGCGAGCCGCACCTCGCGGAGCATCTCCTGGGTGTTCGCCTCGGTGAGCCGGGCCTCGCCGCGCAGCGTCTTGACGACGCGCGCCATCCGTTGGGTGAGATTGTCGAGCATGGGGAGCGATGGACAGTGAAGCCCGCAGGCGCGAGTGGGACAAAAAGCCGGCCGTCGCGGGTAGGGGGCCTAGTGTAAACTTCGAACATGGATATTGTACTGTATGCCCTCACTGCGCTCTTATATGGCGGCCTCGCCGTCGCCAGCTGGCGCACGCGCCGCGTCGGCGCGGCGCGGCCGCTCGTCGCGAGCGTGCCGGCCGTCCCGCACGCTCGCGAACCCGTCTCGGCCGGGATGGGCGGGCTCGGGCGCACGATCCTCTGCGCCGCGCTGCTCGCGCATGGGGTGCTGCTGCACATGACGATCTTCCCGCATGACGCGATGGTGTTCGGCTTCGCGTTCGCGCTGTCGGCGATGTTCTGGCTCGGCGCCGGCATCTACTGGATCGAGAGCTTCTTCTTCCCGCTCGACGGCATGCGGCTTCTCGTGTTGCCGCTAGCGTGCGGCGCGTCGCTCTTGCCGCTGGCGTTCGGCGGCGTGCACGTGCTGCCGTATGCGGCCGCGCCGCTCTTCAAGTTGCACTTCCTGATCGCGAACATCGCGTACGGGCTCTTCGCGATCGCGGCGCTGCACGCGGTGCTGATGCTGATGGTCGAGCGGCGTCTGCACGCGCTGCGGCACGACGGGCTGCGCGAGTCGTCGAGCTGGGTCGCCGGCTGGCTCGATACGTTGCCGCCGCTCCTCACGCTCGAGAAGCTGTTATTCCGCCTGATCGGCGCGGGCTTCGTGCTGCTCACGCTGACGCTCGCGACGGGCATCCTGTTCAGCGAGCAGATCGACGCGCGCGCGCTCAAGCTCGATCACAAGACCGTGTTCGCGATCCTGTCCTGGCTGATGTTCGGCGGGCTCCTGGTCGCGCACAAGGCGTCCGGCTGGCGCGGCCGCGGCGTCGCGCGCTGGGTGCTCGCGTCGTTCGTCGCGCTGCTGCTCGCGTACGTCGGCAGCCGCTTCGTTCTCGAGGTGCTGCTGCACCGCTCCGTGGTTTGAATACCTGATCTCGATGCGACAAATCCTTCTCCTTATCGTGTTGTTCTTCGCGAGCTCGTGGCTCGCGAGAAAGATCCGCCAGGCGCAGGCGCGCGGCAACGGGCCGTTTGCAGGCGGCGGAGCGGGTGGCCCCGCAGGCCCCGCGTCCGAGCAGGGCGGTGCGGGGCGCGCGGGCGACGGCGGCGCGCTGCCCGAGCCGATGGTCCGCTGCGCGGAATGTGGCGTGCATGCGCCGAAGAGCGATGCGATCGCGGCGGGCGGCGTGTATTTCTGCAGTCCGGAGCACGCGGCGCGTCACGCCGCGCATTCGGGCAGCCGCAGCGAGCGATGAGCGGTGCGAGGCGCTTCGCCGTCGATGTCGGCGGCTGGGTCGACGGCGCGCTGCGCGAGCCGTCGCCGAATTTCGATGCGCGGCCAGAAGGCGTCGCGCCTTCGCTCGTCGTGATCCACAACATCAGCCTGCCGCCCGGCGAGTTCGGCGGCGAAGCGATCGTCGAGCTGTTCCAGAATCGCCTCGACTGCGACGCGCATCCGTTCTACGACGCGCACCTGCGCGGCGTGCGGGTATCCGCCCATTTCCTGATCCGGCGCGACGGCGTGCTGATCCAGTTCGTGTCGTGCGACGCGCGCGCATGGCACGCGGGCGCGTCGAGCTTCTTCGGCCGCGAGCGCTGCAACGATTTCTCGATCGGCGTCGAGCTCGAAGGCGCGGACGACGTCGCATTCGACGCGCCGCAATATGCGACGCTCGCCGCGCTTGCGCGCGCGCTTGCCGCGCATTACCCGATCGATGCGTTCGCGGGCCACGAGCACGTTGCGCCCGGACGCAAGACCGATCCCGGTCCGCACTTCGATTGGCAACGTCTCTCTGACGATGCCGGTTTTCCGGCTCGATACTTTCCCTACCGGAAGCACTGAGGGCGAGGTCTTTTTGACGCGCATCGCACTGTTTCGCCGGGCGCGCCTTGTCGTGTCGGCGTATCGCGCTTGTCAATAGACTTCGAGCAAATTTTTCCTTTGGCGCTTCCGCGAGGCTCCACTATACTTGGGGCCAATCGAGCAGTTCGGCACTACATATAGTGTGTCGATCGGGGGCGTTTCCCGTTCCCGACCGCGGTCCCCGGCGTCATCGCCGGAGCGCGACATTCTCAGTGCGGCGCATCCGGCCAGCGGTCCGGCGCGCTGCGACCCGCGTGGAAAAGTGTAGCCAGGGGCGCGATGCGCATGATGAAGACCAATGTCGAATCGAGCGCGTCGCGTGGGCCCAACCGGCAACGCAGCCGCTTCTTCCGCGTCTTACCGCTCGCGCACCTCGTGGCGCACCGTTCGTATTAATCCGCGGTCCCTTCCGCATCACCCAACACCAGGAGTTTTGCCCATGCAAACCACCGACAACGCGACGTCCCAATTCGAGAGCGCGGCGAGCCGCCCGCTCGCCGGTGGCGCACAAGGCGCGCCGGCACTTGCGTCGCAGACGACGTACGCCGACTACAAGGTGATCCGCCGCAACGGCAGCGTGGTGTCGTTCGAGCCGTCGAAGATCGCGATCGCGGTGACGAAGGCGTTCCTGGCCGTCAACGGCGGCCAGGGCGCCGCGTCGGCTCGCGTGCGCGAGCTCGTCGAGCAACTGACGCAGAACGTCGTGCGCGCGCTCGTGCGCAGCCGCCCGAACGGCGGCACGTTCCATATTGAAGACATTCAGGATCAGGTCGAGCTCGCGCTGATGCGCGGCGGCGAGCACAACGTCGCGCGCGCGTACGTGCTGTACCGCGAGAAGCGTCACCTCGAGCGCGTCCACGCGGGCGAGGCGGCGGACGTCGAAACGTCGACGGGCGGCGGCATCAACGTGACGGACAACGGCGTCACGCATCCGCTCGACATGAGTGCGCTGCACGCGCTGATCGTGTCGGCATGCGAAGGGCTTGGCGACGCGGTGAGCCCGGAGCCGATCGTCTCGGAAACGGTGAAGAACCTGTACGACGGCGTGCCGATGACCCAGGTCTACGATTCGGCGATCCTGGCCGCGCGCACGATGATCGAGAAGGACCCGGCGTACAGCCAGGTCACGGCGCGCATCCTGCTGCACACGATCCGCCGCGAGATCCTCGGCGAGGAAGTGACGCAGGCGGAAATGTCGGCGCGCTACGCCGAGTACTTCCCGCAGTTCCTGAAGCGCGGCGTCGAAGCCGAGCTGCTCGACGACAAGCTGCTGCAGTTCGACCTGAAGCGCCTGGGCGATGCGCTCGACGCGAGCCGCGACCTGCAGTTCGGCTACCTCGGCCTGCAGACGCTGTACGACCGCTACTTCCTGCACATCGACGGCACCCGCATCGAGATGCCGCAGGCGTTCTTCATGCGCGTCGCGATGGGTCTCGCGCTGAACGAGATCGACCGCGAAGCGCGCGCGATCGAGTTTTACAACGTGCTGTCGAGCTTCGACTTCATGAGCTCGACGCCGACGCTCTTCAACTCGGGCACGCGCCGCTCGCAGTTGTCGTCGTGCTACCTGACGACGGTCGCGGACGACCTCGACGGCATCTACGAAGCGCTGAAGGACAACGCGCTGCTGTCGAAATTCGCCGGCGGCCTCGGCAACGACTGGACCCGCGTGCGTGCGCTCGGCTCGCATATCAAGGGCACGAACGGCAAGTCGCAAGGCGTGGTCCCGTTCCTGAAGGTCGTCAACGACACGGCGGTCGCGGTGAACCAGGGCGGCAAGCGCAAGGGCGCGGTGTGCGCGTACCTGGAGTCGTGGCACCTCGACATCGAGGAATTCCTCGAGCTGCGCAAGAACACGGGCGACGACCGTCGCCGCACGCACGACATGAACACGGCGAACTGGATTCCCGACCTGTTCATGAAGCGCGTGATGGAAGGCGCCGACTGGACGCTGTTCTCGCCGTCGACCTGCCCGGACCTGCACGACAAGTTCGGCGCCGAGTTCGAGGCGGCGTACGTCGGCTATGAAGAGAAGGTCGCGCGCGGCGAAATCAAGCTGTTCAAGAAAATCCCGGCGCAGCAGCTCTGGCGCAAGATGCTCGGCATGCTGTTCGAGACCGGCCACCCGTGGATCACGTTCAAGGATCCGTGCAATGTGCGCTCGCCGCAACAGCACGTCGGCGTCGTCCACTCGTCGAACCTGTGCACGGAAATCACGCTGAACACGAGCGACACCGAGATCGCCGTCTGCAACTTGGGCTCGGTGAACCTCGTCGCGCACCTCGCGAAGCAGGCCGACGGCAGCTACGCGCTCGACCAGGAGAAGCTGAAGCGCACGGTCCGCGTCGCGATGCGGATGCTCGACAACGTCATCGACATCAACTACTACGCGGTCGCGAAGGCGCGCAACTCGAACCTGAAGCACCGTCCGGTCGGCCTCGGCATCATGGGCTTCCAGGACTGCCTGCACCTGCTGCGCACGCCGTACGCGTCGGAGGCGGCGGTCGAGTTCGCCGATCGCTCGATGGAAGCGGTCTGCTACTACGCGTACTACGCGTCGACCGAGCTCGCCGAAGAGCGCGGCCGCTATTCGAGCTACCGCGGCTCGCTGTGGGATCGCGGCATCCTCCCGCAGGACACGCTGAAGCTGCTGACGGAAGCCCGCGGCGGCTACGTCGAGGTCGACACGAGCGCGACGCTCGACTGGCCGGTGCTGCGCGCGCGGATCGACTCGTTCGGCATGCGCAACTCGAACTGCGTCGCGATCGCACCGACGGCGACGATCTCGAACATCATCGGCGTGTCGGCGTGCATCGAGCCGACCTTCCAGAACCTGTACGTGAAGTCGAATCTGTCGGGCGAATTCACGGTGGTCAACGAGTACCTGGTGCGCGACCTGAAGGAGCGCGGCCTGTGGGACGAGGTGATGGTCGCCGACCTGAAGTACTTCGACGGCATGCTGTCGCGCATCGACCGCGTCCCGGCCGACCTGCGCGCGATCTACGCGACCGCGTTCGAAGTCGATCCGAAGTGGCTCGTCGAGGCGGCGTCGCGTCGTCAGAAGTGGATCGACCAGGCGCAGTCGCTGAACATCTACATGGGAGGCGCGTCGGGCAAGAAGCTCGACGAGGTCTACAAGCTCGCGTGGCTGCGCGGCCTGAAGACGACTTACTACCTGCGCACGATGGCGGCGACGCACGTCGAGAAGTCGACGGTCGCGCACGGCGCGCTGAACGCGGTGCCGACGTCCGGCGGCTCGAGCGGCGGCGGTGCGGCGGGCGGCGCGCAAGGCGCGGCAGGCGCGGCAGGCGGCTTCGGCGCGGCGGGCGGCGATGCGCAGTCGGGCGCGATGAACGCGGCGGCGATCGAAGCGGACGGTCCGGTGTGCACGATGCGTCCGGGCGATCCGGGCTTCGAAGAGTGCGAAGCGTGCCAGTGATGCGGCGCGCGTAGCGCTCGATGAGGACGAGCGGCGCGCGACGAAGACCGATAAAGGTTGAAGTGCGCGCCGCTCTCTACTAAAAAAATGATAAGGAATCTGTAACGCAGCAAACGCGTTGCAGGCAGCAGGAAGCGTGATCGAAACATCCCCGACGACGTCGCGTTTCGATCCGCGTTCGATGCGTCGAGCGCACCTCGCGAATCACGCGCGGCACACATCACGCGCTGCATGAGTGACGACGCGTTGCTCAAAGTGTTGTATCGAGGTCGCAACGCGAATCGAAAAAAGGATTTTTCATGAGCGAACCCTTTTATCGCTCAGGAAAAGATGGTACAAACCGATCTAAATTGATGGTGAGAATTTATGCTCAACTGGGATGACGAGAAGACTGCCGTAACTCCCGCGAGCGGAGCGCAGCAAAACGCGATGCGCGACCCCGCAGGAATGGCTGTCGGATTGCAGGCCGCGGTGCCTGCCGCTCATCAAGCTTCGTCGGCGCGCGACATCTTCGCAGGCGATTTCGCCGTGGCGCCGCATGCGTCCGCAGCCGTCGCGTCGGAAGCGCGGGTCAACGTCGCCGACAAGCGCATCATCAACGGCCAGACCGACGTCAACCAGCTCGTCCCGTTCAAGTACAAGTGGGCGTGGGAGAAGTACCTGGCCGGTTGCGCGAATCACTGGATGCCGCAGGAAATCAACATGTCCCGCGACATCGCGCTGTGGAAGGACCCGAACGGCCTGACCGAGGATGAGCGCCGGATCGTCAAGCGCAACCTCGGCTTCTTCGTGACCGCCGATTCGCTCGCGGCGAACAACATCGTGCTCGGCACCTACCGCCACATCACGGCGCCGGAGTGCCGGCAGTTCCTGCTGCGCCAGGCGTTCGAAGAGGCGATCCACACGCACGCGTATCAATATATTGTCGAATCGCTCGGCCTCGACGAAGGCGAGATCTTCAACGCGTACCACGAGGTGGCGTCGATCCGCGCGAAGGACGAGTTCCTGATTCCGTTCATCCATACGCTGACCGACCCGGCCTTCAAGACGGGCACGCTGGAAGCCGATCAGAAGCTGCTGAAGTCGCTGATCGTGTTCGCGTGCATCATGGAAGGCCTGTTCTTCTACGTTGGCTTCACGCAGATTCTCGCGCTCGGCCGGCAGAACAAGATGACGGGCGCGGCGGAGCAATACCAGTACATCCTCCGCGACGAGTCGATGCACTGCAACTTCGGGATCGACCTGATCAACCAGATCAAGCTCGAGAACCCGCACCTGTGGACGGCCGAGTTCCGCGCCGAGATCCGCGAGCTGTTCAAGCACGCCGTCGATCTCGAGTACCGCTACGCGGAAGACACCATGCCGCGCGGCGTGCTGGGCCTGAACGCGTCGATGTTCAAGAGCTACCTGCGCTTCATCAGCAATCGCCGCTGCCAGCAGATCGGCCTCGATCCGCTGTTCCCGAACGAGGAAAACCCGTTCCCGTGGATGAGCGAGATGATCGACTTGAAGAAGGAGCGCAACTTCTTCGAGACGCGGGTGATCGAGTATCAGACGGGCGGCGCGCTGTCGTGGGAATGATCCGACGCGCAGTCGACGAGTAACGATGTTCATGCCGGGCGCTGCGCCCGGCGCAAGGTTTAGGAGCAAGAACGCCTGATGCAAAGCATGTCCGGTGCCTCAAGGGCCCAAGTACACGACAGGCACTTTGCGAACCCTTCAGTGGGATGGGCAAACTTCCCTCCGGAAAAGGCGGGCGGCCGAACGGCCGCCGGCTCGATCAAGCGATTAGGGGCGGCGGCGCGGGGCGCGCCGGCCGCCGACTTGATTTGGCGCGCGGTGCCAAGGGGCACGGCGCGCCATACCGTATTCATTAGCGTAAGCAAGCGTCATCCGCGTACGCCGATGAATAGCCCGCTTCGCAGCGCACGTCCTGATAAACGTCCGCGGGAAGCGGGTTTTGACGAAGGGTGTAGTTTGAACTGACTCTCATCTGAACCTGAAGGAGAAAATGATGGCACTTGCCAAGAAGAAACCGGCTGCCAAGAAGGTCGCCGCGAAGAAGGTCGCTGCCAAGAAGGCCGCACCGGCGAAGAAGGCAGCGGTGAAAAAGGTTGCTGTGAAGAAGGTCGCTGCCAAGAAGGCGGCGCCGGCAAAGAAGGTCGCAGCGAAGAAGGTCGCCGCCAAGAAGGTTGCGGTGAAGAAGGTCGCGGTGAAGAAGGTTGCAGCGAAGAAAGTCGCCGTGAAGAAAGTCGCCGTGAAGAAGGTTGCAGCGAAGAAGGTTGCAGCGAAGAAGGCGCCGGCGAAGAAGGCCGCTGCGAAGAAAGTTGCCGTGAAGAAGGTCGCGGCGAAGAAGGCCGCCGCAAAGAAGGCGCCGGCGAAGAAGGCTGCCGCGAAGAAGGCCGCGCCTGCGAAGAAGGCTGCTGCGAAGAAGGCCGCGCCCGCGAAGAAGGCTGCGCCCGCGAAGAAAGCGGCTGCGCCGAAGAAGGCGGTCGTGAAGAAGGCCGCGCCGGCGACGACGGCGTCGACGGCATCGGTTGCTCCGGCATCGGGCGCGAAGACCGCGCTCAACCCGGCAGCGGCATGGCCGTTCCCGACCGGCAGCCGTCCGTAAAGGACTCGCTGCGCCAAGACGGACACATTCGCTGTGTCCTGAATCGAGTAGTCCTACTCGATCGAGATCCCGTCATCGGCTCGCCGATGGCGGGATTTTTTCATTGCCGGTCGCGGCACGGGGCGTGCTCTCGGGCGACGCGCACAAAAAAACGCATGCGCGAGATGCGCATGCGTTTTCGATCGTGCGGCTCGCGCCGCGTCGTGCTTCAGTGCGCCGGATGTACTTGCCGGCGCGCCGATGTCGATCAGTGCGTGACGCGGGTTACGCCGCCGCTCGACAGCAGTCGCACGCGCTCGCCCGCGCGGAACACTTCGGGCGTCGCCGCCTGCGTGATCGAGCGCAGGTCGCCGTTGTCGAGGCGCACGGTGATTTCGACGCCGTTCGCCGAGCTGAGGCCTTGGCCGACTGCATTGCCAGCGACCGCACCGGCAATGCCGCCCGCGATCGCGGTCAGCACCGAGCCGCGACCGCCGCCGATCGCACTGCCGGCGACTGCGCCGAGCGCGCCGCCGCCGAGCGTGCCGAGCGCGCCGCCGCCGCCGTCGCCCTGAATCCGCACTGCGCGGACGCTCTCGACCGTGCCCATCCGCACGGTCTGTTCGCGCTGCGCCTGGCCGACGCTATAGACGTCGGCGGAACCCGGCGGCGTGAAGCAGCCGGCGAGCGTCACCGTCGCGGTCAGCATCGCGGCCAGCGTGAGGGTTTTCCTGGTCAACATGTTTCATCTTCTCCAAACAAGATTCACTTCGGACTGTAGCCGAACGCGGTCTCGAAGCGGGCATCGATTTCCGCGCGGGTCGGTGCGTAAGTCTGCGGACCCTGGTGCGCGATCTTCAGCGAACCCATCAGGCTCGCGAGGCGCCCCGTCGTCGCCCAGTCGAAGCCGTGCTCGATCCCGTACAGCAAGCCACCGCGGAACGCGTCGCCGCAGCCGGTCGGATCGACGATCCGCTCCGCCCGGACGGCCGGAATCTGTTCCTCGCCGTCACGATGGCGGATCGTTGCACCATGCTCGCCGCGCGTGATGATGAGCGCCTGAACTCGGCTGGCGATTTCGTCTTCGGACCATCCCGTCTTGTCGCACACCAGCTTGGCTTCGTAGTCGTTGACAGCAATGTAAGTCGCAAGTTCAATGCTGCGGCGCAAGGTAGCGCCGTCGAACAGGGGCAAACCCTGGCCCGGATCGAAGATGAACGGCACGCCCGCCTGCGCGAGCTCCTCGGTATGCTGGACCATTCCCTGGAAGCCGTCCGGCGCGACGATCGCGAGCTTGACGCCCTGCGCTTCGCCCGCGTGGTTCACGTGCGACTGCATCATCGCGCCCGGGTGGAATGCGGCGATCTGGTTGTTGTCCAGATCGGTCGTGATCATCGCCTGTGCCGAGTACGTGTCGGGCAGCACGCGAACGTATTCGCGCGACAGGCCCAGTGCGTCAAGGCGGTCGAGGTACGGCTGCGCGTCGATCGCGCCGAGCGTGCCCATCATCCGCGCGTCGCCGCCCAGCAGCTTCAGTGCATACGCGATGTTGCCCGCGCAGCCGCCGAATTCGCGGCGCATCGTCGGCACGAGAAAGCTCAGATTGATGAGGTGCACCTGGTCGGGCAGGATGTGCTCGCGAAAGCGCCCTTCGAAGGTCATGATGTTGTCGTAGGCGATCGAACCGCAAATCAGCGTAGCCAAGGTGTGCGTTCCTGTAGATGAAGTTGAGAGGGCGGCCGCGCCGTGCGTGCGCCCGCCGTGCGGCAGGCGGGCGCACGCACGGCGCGGCCGTTCGGTGCGGCTTACTTCAGTGCGGCGAGGGCGTCGTCGTAGTTCGGCTCGTCCTTGATTTCGCCGACGAGCTCGGTATGCGTGACCCTGTCGTTCTCGTCGATCACGACGACCGCGCGCGCAGTCAGTCCGTCGAGCGGGCCGCTCGTCACGTTCACGCCGTATGCGTCGGCGAATGCGCGGCCGCCGCGGAACGTCGACGCGGTGACGACGTTCGCGAGGCCTTCCGTCGTGCAGAAGCGGGTTGCCGCGAACGGCAGGTCGGCCGACACGACGATGACGACCGTGTTGTCGAGCTTGCTCGCCGCTTCGTTGAACTTACGAGTCGACGTCGCGCAGGTCGGCGTGTCGAGGCTCGGGACGATGTTCAGCACCTTGCGCTTGCCGGCGAAGCTCGCCAGCGAGAGGTCGGCGAGGTCCTTGCCGACCAGCTTGAAGTCGGGAGCTTGCGAGCCGATGATCGGGAACGTGCCGGCGATTTCGATCGGGTTGCCACCCAGCGTGACTTTGCTCATGTTCGTGCTCCAAATGTGTGCGCCTGCGCGGCGCACGGGTTGAGGCCACGCGCCGCATGGCGGCGCGTTACGGATAAAGGATCTGGACGCGGAAATTCGACGCGGCGATGCCGTCGGTCTCGATTCTGACGATCATCGTCTGCGTCGCGCCGGCGGGCATGCCCGCTGCGACGCGCGTGCCGGGGCGCACGTAGTCGCGCGGCGCGAGCACGCGGCGCGCGGTGATGTTGTTGGCTTCGTCGAGCAGCGTGAGCTCGATCGACGGATACGCGAGCGCGACGCGGTAGCGGTTCGTGAGCGGCACCTTCAGCTCGAGGAGGCGCGGGCCGTCGAGCTGGCGCAGATCCGATGCGTCGAGCCGCAGGCCGTCGATCGCGCGTGGCGGCGTGACTGTGCAGCCGAGCTTCGCGCACGCCTGCTGGAAAAGCGGCTCCGTCGGCGGCCAGTAGATCGTGATCGTCTCTCGCTGCCACCACGCGAGCTGTGCGGCGAGGAGCGCGGCGAGCGCCAGCGCGACCAGCAGGCCGAGCGCACGCGCGAAGCCGCCGCCCGCCGCGCTCGTCCGCGTTTCGCGGGTCATCGCGAAATGTTCGCGATTGTCGGGTTCGGGCGACGTCGCGAACGGCTGGGCGTCGGATCGGGGCGACGCCGCGGCGCCGAAGCGCGGCTCGTGGGCGCGGGCGGCATCGGCGAGCGTAGCGGCTGCGGGCGCGGGTTCGGCCGCATCGTGCGTCACGGGGCCGGGCGTAGGAGCGCGCGCGGCTTCGGGCTCGCGCTCGGCATCCGTGCGAACGACATCGAGCGTCGGGCTCGGCGGCGGGGGAAATTTGCGGACGCCGACGGCGGACATGTCGGCGTCGGACGTTTGAGCGGCATGCGTGGCGGTGTCGGCTGCGGGCGGCGTGCGAGCAGCTTGTTCAGCGAGCACGGAAGTTTCTGCCAGATGCGTTCGGGGCGTTTCGAGGGCTTCGGGCACTTCGTGCGTCCACGCGCCGGATGCGGTTTCGCGCGATTCATCTGTAGGAACGTGCGTCGCGGCCGCGCCGTTCGTCGCGGCGCCGACACTCGCGCCCGTCACTTGCAGCTTCGGATCGACTGTGCCGTCGAGCCATGGTGCCCACATGTCCCATGCGCCCGGCGCGAAATCGCGGTGGCCGGCTTCGAGCGGACGAAGATCGGGCGACGTTGCGTCGAACAGACGCCGCGGCGCCGGCTGCTGCTGTGGCGCGTGCGGCGCCGCTTGCGCAGAGGCCGCGTCCGGCTCGGCGGGCACGAGCGCGTGCGCCGCGTCGAACACCTGCTGGCAGTGGCCGCAGCGCACGAGACCGTCGTGCAGCGCGAGCTGTTCCTGTTGCAGCCGGAAGACGGTTTCACAATGAGGGCAGCGCGTTGCAAGGAGCATGGTCAGCTGGGCAGCCAGCGGGGCCTGAGTGAAGGACAGCGCTTATTCTAATGGCTTTCCCGCCGCGTTCCGGCAAGGCATACCCAACCTTCGTGTTCACGCCAGACGGCGATATCGATATAGCGGGCGTAGACGCTCGCGACCTCGTCCGCCTGCCGCGCGAGCACGCCCGACAGCGCGATGCGCCCGCCCGGCTTCACTTTCGAGGCGAGCATCGACGCCATCAGCTTCAGCGGATTCGACAGGATGTTCGCGACGACGATGTCGAATTCGCCGTCGGGGCAGTCGTCGGGCAGGCCGTACGCGACGTCCGCGCGATTGCGCTCGCTGTTATGGCGCGCCGCTTCGACCGCCTGCGGATCGATGTCGATGCCGGTCACGCTGCCCGCGCCGCACTTCTTCGCGAGGATCGCGAGGATGCCGGAGCCGCAGCCGTAGTCGAGCACCGTCTGGCCGGGCTGTACGGTCTGCTCGAGCCATTCCATGCAAAGGCGCGTCGTCGGGTGGCTGCCCGTGCCGAACGCGAGACCCGGATCGAGCTCGAGCACGAGCGCGTCGGGCTCCGGCGCGTCGTGCCACGACGGCACGACCCAGATCCTCTCGCCGATGTGGATCGGGTCGAATTGCGATTGCGTGAGCCGCACCCAGTCCTGCTCCTCGACTTCGCGCAGCGCGAAGCGCGGCGTTTCGGCGAGGCCGGCTTCGTTCGCGGCGGCGGTGAGCAGCACGGCGGGATCCTGCGTCGCGTCGACGAGCGCGATCACGCGCGAATGCTGCCACGCCGTGCGTTCGGGCGTCAGACCCGGTTCGCCGAAGAGCGGCTGCTCGTCCGGCGTGTCGGCGTCGGCGTCCTCGACGGACACCGACAATGCGCCCAGCTCGACGAGCGCGTCGGACAGTGCCTCCGCGTGCTCGCGCGGCAGTTCGGCGACGAGTTCCCGATAGCTCATGATTACGCTTCTTCCGGCGCGGCCTGTAGTTTCTGCGCGAGCCGGTTTTCGAGGTAGTGGATGCTCGTGCCGCCTTCGACGAACTTCGAATCGAGCATCAGCTCGCGATGCAGCGGGATGTTGGTCAGAATGCCTTCGACCACCATTTCCGACAGCGCGATGCGCATCCGGCTGATCGCCTGCTCGCGCGTCGCGCCGTAGGCGATCAGCTTGCCGATCATCGAATCGTAGTTGGGCGGGACGAAATAGCCATTGTACGCGTGCGAATCGACGCGGATGCCCGGGCCGCCCGGCGTGTGCCACGACGTGATCCGGCCCGGCGACGGCGTGAACTTGAACGGATCTTCGGCGTTGATCCGGCATTCGATCGCGTGGCCGCGGAACTGGATGTCGCGCTGGCGGAACGACAGCTTTTCGCCCGCGGCGATCCGGATTTGCTCCTGGACGATGTCGACGCCCGTGATCAGCTCCGTCACCGGATGCTCGACCTGGACGCGCGTGTTCATCTCGATGAAGTAGAACTCGTTGTTCTCGTACAGGAATTCGAACGTGCCCGCGCCGAGGTAGCCCATCTTCTTGCACGCGTCCGCGCAGCGATCGCCGATCCGGTCGATCAGGCGGCGTGCGATGCCGGGTGCGGGCGCTTCCTCGATCACCTTTTGGTGACGGCGCTGCATCGAACAGTCGCGCTCACCGAGCCAGACCGCGTTCTTGTGCGAGTCGGCAAGCACCTGGATCTCGATGTGGCGCGGATTCTCGAGGAACTTCTCCATATAGACCTGCGGATTGCCGAACGCGCGGCCCGCTTCCTCGCGCGTCATATTGACCGCGTTCACGAGCGCCGCCTCGGTGTGGACGACGCGCATTCCGCGTCCGCCGCCGCCGCCGGCCGCCTTGATGATCACCGGATAGCCGACCGAGCGCGCAATTTTCACGATCTCCTTCGGATCGTCCGGCAACGCGCCGTCCGAACCCGGCACGCAGGGCACGCCGGTGCGGATCATCGTCTGCTTCGCGGTGACTTTGTCGCCCATCATGCGGATCGTGTCCGGACGCGGGCCGATGAACGTGAAGCCCGATTGCTCGACGCGCTCGGCGAAATCGGCGTTTTCCGACAGGAAGCCGTAGCCCGGGTGGATCGCTTCGGCGTCGGTGACTTCGGCCGCGCTGATGAGGGCCGGCATGTTCAGGTAGCTCAGATTCGACGGAGCCGGGCCAATACAGACCGCTTCGTCGGCTAACTTCACGTACTTGGCTTCCTTGTCGGCCTCGGAATAGACGACCACCGTCTTGACGCCGAGCTCGCGGCACGCGCGCTGAATGCGCAGCGCGATTTCCCCGCGATTGGCAATGAGGATTTTTTCAAACATAGCGAGTATTCGTCTCTTCGATGGGCGCGCGAGCGCGCGCCTTGAGAGGAGCGGCGTCGCTGACGGGCGCGCCGCGCGGCGGGTCTTAGCCGATCACGAAAAGCGGCTGGCCGTATTCGACGGCCTGGCCGTTTTCGGCGAGGATTTCCTTGATGACGCCTGCCTTGTCAGACTCGATTTCGTTCAGGAGCTTCATCGCTTCGATGATGCAAAGCGTCTGGCCTTCCTTCACGGTGTCGCCGACCTGGACGAACGGATCGGCGCCCGGCGACGGCGCGCGGTAGAAGGTGCCCACCATCGGCGACGTCACGACGTGGCCCTGCGGCGCGCTCACGGCGGGTGCGGCGGCGGGTGCCGGAGCGCTCGCGCCTTCGGCCTGCAGCGTCATGGCGGGAGGGGGGGCGCTCACCTGCGGCGCGTAGCCGCCCGGCTGCTGCACATAGACCGGCGGCGCGTTCTTGACGATGCGCACCTTGCCTTCGCCTTCGGTGACTTCCAGCTCGGAGATGCCGGATTCGGAGACGAGGTCGATCAGAGTTTTCAGCTTGCGAAGGTCCATCGGGAGTTCCCCTTTCAATACGTGAAACGCCGGTTCGGGACCGGCGCTGAATCGAGTTCTTGAAAATCAGCCGCGCGACGCGCTTTGCAGCTTGTCGAGCGCGTATTCGAGCGCGTACAGATAACCCTTCCAACCGAGGCCGCAGATCACGCCTTCGGCCTGATCGGAGAAATAAGAGTGATGCCTGAACGGCTCGCGGCGGTGCACGTTCGACAGATGAATCTCGACGAACGGAATGCCGACGCCCGCGAGCGCATCCCGGATCGCGACGCTCGTATGCGTATACGCAGCCGGATTGATCAGGATGAACTCGGTGCCGTCATTTCTCGCAGCCTGGACGCGATCGACGAGCGCGCCCTCGTGGTTGCTCTGGAACGACTCGAGTTCGACGCCCGCCTCCTGCGCCCGTGCGGCCAGCGCCTGATCGATCTGCGCGAGGGTCACGCGGCCGTACACCTCCGGTTCCCGGGTGCCGAGAAGGTTCAGGTTAGGGCCGTGCAGTATCAGCAATCGTGTCATGGTCGCTTCTTTTTCTGCGGAATTGCGCGAACTTTATCGCCAATTAGAGAAATTTGTCTAGTTTTGCCGAAAGGACTATTGCTTCGGCGAACGCGAATCCGCGCGCCGGTGAAGTCAGAATCGGTCAATTTCGGGTAAGTTGGGGCTAATCGATCCCAAATATCGGCAACGTGCCAGTAGCCGGGCGGCTTGGGTCAGAGTGTGTCGAGCGTGCGTTTCAGCTCGTCCGGATGGATTTGCCCCAATTTTGTCTCGCGAACTTTGCCGGTTTCGTCGATGACGACGGTAAAAGGCAGCGCGCCGGCTGTATTTCCGAAGTTGCGGGCCAGATCGGCCCCGGCATAGCCGCTGACGACGATCGGATAGTCGACCGGCACTTTCTTCAGGAAATTTTTCACGTTCTGCTCGGAATCGACGCCAATCCCGACAAAACGTACACCCTTCTTCTCGTATTCGCGCGACAGCTTCACGAGCTCCGGCATCTCTTCGACGCATGGGCCGCACCAGGACGCCCAGAAATTGACGACCACTTTCTGTCCCTTGAAGGCAGCGAGCCCTTGCGGCTTGCCGTCGACGTCCGGATACGATGCGGCCCACAGCGCGTCCACCGCGTTGCTCGCGGTGGGCGCGCTCGTCGGCGCGCGGCCGTCGGCCGAACTGCCGTCGCGCACCCAGTGGCCGGCGGCGAGCCCGCCTGCGATCGCGACGGCCGCGATCACGATGCCTGCGAAAATCCCTTTGCTGTTCATCGGTTCAAGATTCGGTTGGTGAGGAGGGCGACGCTTCGACGAGCGCGCGCAGCGCTTGCGCGTCGGCTCGCGACAGGCGGCCGCGGGCGTCCGCCTTCACGGCGCCGCGCAGGTCGTCGCTTGTATACAGTGCGACGTGGATGCCGATGGGCTCCGCGCCGCGCGCTTCGCGCCACAGGAAACTGAGCGTCTCGACGTCGCCGCGTCCCGCGAAGTGGCGGGTCTCGGACACGTCGTACTGGATGTTCTGGTTCAGCAGATAGATCGCGACGTCCTTCTGGTTGTCGCAGAAGGCGAGCAGATGGACGTCGGAATGCGCGTTCGCCGTGCCGTTCAGCACCGCGCCCGCGATGTATGGATTGAACGGCGCGAGCCGGCTCATCCACGCAAGCGCGACAAGACGCAGCCGGCGCAGTTCGGCGGGCTGCGTTTCGCCTTGGAACAGCGCGAGGTATTCGTGCAGTTCTTCTTCGATCTGATCGTTATCCGGTAGCCATTCGCCGGCAATTCGGCTGTCGCCGAGCACTTGGCGCGCGGCTTTGCGCTTCGCGCCGGCGTAATCGAGCCCGTCTTCGGCGATCAGGCGCGCTGCGGCGAGCGCGATTTCATCGCGTACGCGCCGCGGGTCGAGTAGGGATTTGCGAGACATGATCCGGCAATCATACTAGATCGGTGCCGACCGACCCGGCGGTTGCGTCAACCGTCGTTCGCGTCGGGGCCGTCAGTTACAATAGCCCCCTTTGCGCGGCGGCGCGAGCGCCACGTCGCACGTGTTTCCCCGGCAACCGGCGCGACGCGCGGCCGGCCTCCGATTCGACTACGCCCACGCGGCGCGACGCTTTATGCATATCCACATTCTCGGCATCTGCGGCACCTTCATGGGCGGTCTCGCCGTGCTCGCCCGCGCGGCGGGCCACACCGTGACCGGCTGCGACGCGGGCGTCTTTCCGCCGATGAGCACGCAGCTCGAGGCGCAGGGCATTCGGCTGATCGAGGGCTACGGCGCCGAACAGATCGACCTGAAGCCCGATCTGTTCGTGATCGGCAACGTGGTGTCGCGCGGCAATCCGCTGATGGAGGCGATCCTCGATCGCGGGCTGCCGTACGTGTCCGGTCCGCAGTGGCTCGGCGAGCACGTGCTGGCGGGCAAGTGGGTGCTCGCTGTCGCCGGCACGCATGGCAAGACGACGACGAGCTCGATGCTCGCGTGGATCCTGGAAGACGCGGGCCTGAATCCCGGCTTCCTGATCGGCGGCGTGCCGCTGAACTTCGGCGTGTCCGCGCGCCTCACCGATTCGAGCTTCTTCGTGATCGAAGCGGACGAATACGACACCGCGTTCTTCGACAAGCGCTCGAAATTCGTCCACTACCGGCCGCGTACCGCGATCCTGAACAATCTAGAGTTCGATCATGCCGACATTTTCCCGGATCTCGCCGCGATCGAAACGCAATTCCATCACCTTGTTCGTACGGTGCCGAGTGTCGGCCGGCTCGTGACGAACGGTCGCGAAGACGCGCTCGAACGCGTGCTGTCGCGCGGCTGCTGGAGCGACGTCGAGCGCTTCGGCGTCGACGGCGGCTGGCAGGCGCTGCCCGCTGAGGACGGCGTGCCGGTCGACGAGCGCTTTGCCGTGTATTGGCGCAGCGAGCGGGTAGGCGCCGTCGACTGGCAGGTGCAGGGCGAGCACAACCGGATGAACGCGCTCGCCGCGATCGCGGCCGCGCGCCATGTCGGCGCGCCGCCTGCGCAGGCGGCCGCCGCGCTGGCGTCGTTCCGCAACGTGAAGCGTCGGATGGAAGTGCGCGGCAGCGTCGACGGCGTGACCGTCTATGACGACTTCGCACATCATCCGAGCGCGATAGAAACGACCATCGCCGGTCTTCGTGCCCGCATCGGCAGCGAAAACACTCGAATCCTCGCGGTGCTGGAGCCGCGTTCGAACACGATGAAGCTCGGCACGATGAAGGCGCAACTGCCGGCGAGCCTCGCCGACGCCGATCTCGTGTTCGGCTACGGCGCGCCGACGGGCCGAGACGCGCTCGGCTGGAGCCTCCCCGATGCCCTTGCACCGCTCGGCGACAAGGCGCGCGCGTTCGACGACCTGCACGCGCTCGTGAAGGCGGTGGCGGCGGCGGCGCGGCCGGGCGACCAAGTGCTCGTGATGAGCAACGGCGGCTTCGGCGGCGTGCACCAGAAGCTGCTCGACGCGCTGTCGGCTCGCGGCGACGCGGTATCGGCCCGGAGCGGCGCGTGATTCTGTATCTGCACGGCTTTCGCTCGTCGCCGCAGTCGTTCAAGGCGCGCGCGCTTGCCGCCCGGCTCGCCGATCTCGGACGCGCGGACGAGTGGTGCTGCCCGACATTGTCGGTGGCGCCGCTCGACGCGATCGCGGCGGCCGAGGCGGAAGCCGCCGGCGTGCCTGCGTGCGACGTCACCGTGATCGGCAGCTCGCTCGGCGGCTACTATGCGACCTGGCTTGCGGAAAGGCACGGCTGGCGCGCGGTGCTGCTCAATCCGGCGACGCAGCCGCAGCGCGACCTGCGTCGCTATCTCGGCGAGCAGCCGCTTTGGCACGGCGGCGGCACGATCGTTGTCGAGCCGCATCATCTGGACGAGCTGAACGCGTTGCGCATCGCGGCGGTCACGCGGCCCGAGCGCTACTATTTGTTCGCGGCGACAGGCGACGAAGTGCTCGACTACCGCGAGATGCTCGCGCGCTATCCGGGCGCGCGAACCCGCGTCATCGATGGCAGCGATCACGGGATCAGCGAATTTGCGGACTACATCGACGACGTTCTCGCATTTTGCGACGCCGGATAGGCCGGCGCCGGATGCGAGGTCCGGCGCATGGCGCCTTACACACCACACGCGGCGTCGCCTGCTTCCGAAGCGAAGCGCGGCGCGCGGAAGTCTGAACGAAAGACGAGAGTACTGAGTGAACGTTTTCTTCGAGGAATCGGGCAGTTTCAAGGCGGGCAGCGTGCTGTCGCGCCAGGGCGATGCGTTTCAGGTCGAATTGCCGGGCGGCCGGCGCGCGAAGGTGCGCGCGAAGGACGTGCTGATTGAATTCGAGAAGCCCGCCGCGAGCGAACTGATGCAGCAGGCGGACGAGGCCGCGCAGCAGATCGATCTGGATTTTCTGTGGGAATGCGCGCCCGCCGAGGAATTCGCGTACGCGGCGCTCGCTGATGAGTATTTCGGCGCGAGCTATGGCCCGGTCGAGCGCGCGGCGCTCGTGCTGCGCCTGCACGGCTCGCCCGTCTATTTCCGCCGCAAGGGGCGCGGCCAGTATCAGCGCGCGCCCGAAGAGCAGCTGAAGATGGCGCTCGCCGCGCTGGAGCGCAAGCGTCAGCAGGCGCTCGTGCAGGCCGGCTACGAAGACGAGCTGAAGACGGGCAAGCTGCCCGACGCGTTCGCCGGCAAGGCGCTCAACCTCCTGACGAAGCCGGACAAGAATTCGATCGAATACAAGGCGCTCGACGCGGCGGCGCTCGCGCGCGGCGTGTCGCCCGCGCGGCTGATGCTCGACTGCGGCGGCATTCCGTCCGCGCGCGCGTTGCACGAAGCGCGCTTTCTCGCCGAATACTTCCCGCACGGCACGGGCTTTCCGTCCATCACGGTCGGCAAGCTGCCTGACGACCTGCCGCGCGCGGACGTCGGCGCGTTCTCGATCGACGACATCACGACGACCGAGATCGACGATGCGTTCTCGGTCGAGCATCTGACCGACGGGCGCGTGCGGATCGGCGTGCACATCGCGGCGCCCGCGCTCGGCGTCGTGCGCGGCGACGCGGTCGACTCGGTCGCGCGCGCGCGGCTGTCGACCGTCTACATGCCGGGCGACAAGATCACGATGCTGCCGGACGACGTCGTCGGCGTGTTCACGCTGAAGGAGGGCGACTACCGCCCGGCGCTGTCGCTGTACATCATCGTGAAGCGCGACACGCAGGAGATCGTCGCGAACGAGACGCGCGCCGAATACGTCTATGTGAAGAGCAACCTGCGCCACAACACGCTCGACGAGCTCGTCACCGAGGATGCGCTCGCGGCCGGCACGGGCGACTATCCGCACAAGGACGACATCGCGGTGCTCTGGCCGCTCGCGCAGGCGCTCTTCGAGAAGCGCCAGGTCGCGCGCGCGGGCTACGGGCTCAGGCGCGAAGTGCAGCGCAATACCGATTACAACTTCTACGTCGAAGGCGAGCACGTGACGATCACGCCGCGCCGGCGCGGTTCGCCGCTCGATCTGATCGTGTCCGAACTTGCGATCCTCGCGAACTCGACGTGGGGCGCGTTCCTGCATGACCATAGCGTGCCGGGCATCTATCGCACGCAGCGCGCGTTCGGCATGCCGAGCGGGCCGAAGCGCACGCGGATGCAGACGAGCGCCGCGCCGCACGAAGGGCTCGGCGTGCCGCAGTATGCGTGGAGCACGTCGCCGCTGCGCCGCTACGTCGATCTCGTCAATCAATGGCAACTGCTCGCGTGCGTGCAGCACGGCGTGACCGCGAAGCTCGCCGCGCCGTTCAAGCAGAAGGACGCGGATCTGTACGCGGTCGTGCAGGGCTTCGACGATACGTACGCCGCGTACGCCGATCATCAGCGCCGGATGGAGTATTTCTGGTGCCTGCGCTGGATCAAGCAGGAAGGCCGCAAGCACGTGAGCGCGACCGTCGTGAAGGGCGAACTCGTGCGTCTCGATGAAGTGCCGCTGCTGCTGCACGTGCCCGCGCTCGGCGTGCACGCGCGCGGCACGCGCGTGCTGCTCGACGTGATGTCCGTCGACGAACTGACGATCGAGGCGTCGGTGCGGCTCTTGAGCGTGCTCGACGCGCCGACGGTGTCGGGCGGCGAGCCGGCCGAGGACGAAGAGGAGGCCGAAGCGGCCGACGACGTGCCGCTCGACGCCGCCGACGAGTCGGCCGAAAGCGAAGCGGAAGCGCTCGCCGAGGCGGGCGGCGCGGCGGGCGGCGAGGGCGACGCGTCCGCGAACGGCGAGGAGCAGCCGAAATGAGCACGACCGTCGAACCTGCTGCGGGCGCGCGCGATCGCTACGCGGTGATCGGCAATCCGATCGCGCACAGCAAGTCGCCGTTCATCCACACGCGCTTTGCCGAGCAGACGGGCGAGACGATCGCGTACACGCATTTGCTCGCGCCGCTCGAGGGCTTCACGGCCGTGGTGCGCGAATTCGTCGCGCAGGGCGGCCGCGGCGTGAACGTCACGGTGCCGTTCAAGCTCGAAGCCTATGCGCTCGCCGACACGCTGTCGCCGCGCGCGGCGGCGGCGGGCGCGGTGAACACGCTGCGCTTCGACGAGAGCGGCATCTTTGGCGACAACACTGACGGCGTCGGTCTCGTGCGCGACATCGAAACGAATCTCGGCGTGAGCCTGACGGGCGCGCGGATCCTGCTGCTCGGCGCGGGCGGTGCGGCGCGCGGCGTCGTGCTGCCGATGCTCGAGCGCGCACCCACGTCGCTCACGATCGTCAACCGGACGGCGAGCAAGGCGGAAGAGCTCGTCGGCCAGTTCACGCAAGCCGCGCACGACGCGGGCTGCGTGCTCGCGGGCGGCGGTCCCGGGCGGATCGCGCGCGAGCCTTACGACGTGATCGTCAACGCGACGGCGGGCAGCCTCGACGCGGCGCTGCCCGAATGCGACGCCGCGGCGTTCGGCCCGGCAACGCTCGCGTACGACATGATGTACGGCGCGCGGCCGACCGTCTTCATGGCGCACGCGGCGGCGCTCGGTGCGCGCGCGGCGGACGGGCTCGGGATGCTCGTCGAGCAGGCGGCGGAATCGTTCTACGTATGGCGCGGCGTGCGGCCCGACAGCGCGCCCGTGCTCGCCGCGCTGCGCGCCGCGCTCGCGGCGTCGGCGGCGCACTGAGCGCAAGAGGCGCTGGGGGATGCGGAACAGTCCCGTTTCGCCCGGCCCGGGCTTCGCGCCCGCGCGCGGCGCGACCGGCGCGCGCAAGCGCGGTCGCGCGCGCTGGTTCGCGTATGCGGGCGGCGTGTTCGCCGGCGCGTGGCTCGCGACGCAGCTTTATTACTTCGCGCAGATCGCGATGTGGACGGTGGCCGATCCGGGGTCGAGCGCGTTCATGCGCGCCGACGCGTGGCGCTTGTCGGCCGCGCGGCCCGCGGTGACGATCCGGCATCAGTGGGTGCCGTACGAGCGGATCTCGCGGAACCTGAAGCGCGCGGTGATCGCATCCGAAGACGCCGATTTCGCGAACAATTCGGGCTACGAAGTGGACGCGATCCTGCAGGCGTGGGAAAAGAACCGTGCGCACGGCCGGATCGTGTCGGGCGGCTCGACGATCACGCAGCAGCTCGCGCGCAATCTGTTCCTGTCCAGTGAGAAGAGTTACATCCGCAAGGGGCAGGAGCTCATCATCACGTGGATGCTCGAAACGCTGCTCGACAAGGAGCGCATCTTCGAGATCTACCTGAACTCGGTCGAATTCGGCCGCGGGGTGTACGGCGCGGAAGCCGCCGCGCAGTACTACTTCCGGATTCCCGCGAGCCGGCTTTCCGCGTGGCAATCGGCGCGCCTCGCCGTGATGCTGCCGAATCCGAAGTATTTCGACACGCATCGTGGCTCGTCTTACCTTGCGCAGCGCGCGGGCGTGATTGCGAGACGGATGGGCGCGGCGGAATTGCCCGCGTCGCAGTGAGCGCGGACGGGCCGCCGCGCGATCGCTTGCCGACGTGCGCCCCTGTCGATCGACGGCGCTTCTTCATGCAGGAATCAGCGCGCCCTTTGCGGCGCACCATCCCAATATCTGCGCTTCCACAAATCTTTCAGAATCGATACGTCGGGCATTCGGGTAATTACTCGATTTATTTCGATCACCAAATTAATTCCGCCGTGCAGTGCGAATCAAGCAATAAAAAATCTGCTCTACCGTCGGTTTTGTCTCGATCGTATTGACAAAATGCCGCTCGAAAGCCTGATTCCGCATCGATTTTGTTCAAATGAAAAATCGAATTTGAAAGAATAAAGTAAACCTTGTTTCTTTCAAATGTTTCGCTATTTTTCAAATCGAATCTTGTCGCGTATATTGGCCCACGCCTTGGCTTATCGGGCCGATCGAGCAAGGTGGGGGCGCCTATCCGGCCGCTCTGAAAAAACAACATGAGAGAAGGAAAACGACTATGCCAGCACGTAAAACGAAGCTGTTATTAGCCGCCGTATTCTCTTCGCTGCTCCTCGCAGCGTGCAACGGAGATGATACGAATCCCGCCGCGGGCGCCGCCGCAAGCGAAAACAGTTCGAGCAGTACCGACACCTCATCCGGCGCGGACAAGCCGTATCAAGATCCCAACCGTTATTCGTCGAGCGCGAGCGCATCGCTGTCGGCTTCCGCCGCGACCGAGAACGCCGCGATCACGCATCACCAGATCACGTTGAACGGCAAGACGATCAACTACACAGCGAGCGCGGGCCACCTGAGCGCGCGCAACCCGCAGACGGGCGCGGCCGAGGCGTCGTTCTTCTACGTTGCGTACACGGCGGACAACCAGCCGCTCGGCAAGCGTCCCGTCACGTTCTTCTACAACGGCGGCCCCGGCTCGTCGACGGTCTGGCTGCACCTCGGCTCGTTCGGCCCGAAGCGCCTCGTGACGGGCGACCCGAACGCGAACAGTCCGACGCCGTTCCCGTTCGTCGACAACCAGGAAACGCTCCTCGACACGACCGATCTCGTGTTCGTCGACGCGATCGGCACGGGCTTTTCTGAAGCGATCGCGCCGAACACGAACCAGACATTCTGGGGCGTCGATCAGGACGGCGGAGCATTTCGCGATTTCGTGATCCGCTATTTGCAGGTGAATCAACGCAACGATTCGCCGAAGTACCTGTTCGGCGAATCGTACGGCACGCCGCGCACCGACGTGCTCGCGAACCTGCTCGAGACGGCCGGCGTGAAGCTCGACGGGATCGTGCTGCAGTCGTCGATCCTCAACTACAACAGCAACTGCGACATGGCGAGCGGCAATGTCGGCAATTCGAACAACGGGGCGAGCACGATCAGTTGCGCGGGCTTCGTGCCGAGCTACGGCGCGGTCGGCGCGTACTATCGGCTCGACAATCCGAACCCGGCTGACCTGCCGCAGTATGCCGACCAGATGCGTCTCCTGACGGCGGGCACGTATTCGCCGGCTGTGAACGCCTATCTCGCGAGCAATACGCAGCCGCCGCAGAGCCTCGTGACGACGATGTCGAATTCGACGGGCGCGACCCCTTCGCTGTGGCGCGCGAACTTCAATCTGCTGCCGACTACGTACGACAACAGCTATCAGCTGGCGCTGATCCCGGGCACGCTGATCGGCCGCTACGACGCGCGCGTGAACGTGCCGACGAACAGCCCGCTCGCATCGGGCGGCGATCCGTCGAGCAGCTTCATCACGAAGCCGTTCACCGACACGATCGGCACCTATTTGCCGAACGTGCTGAAGTACTCGGCGAAGTCGGCCTATGCTGTAGGGAGCAATGCAATCTACACGTGGGACTGGAGTCACGACGGCCTCGACCTGCCCGATACGATTCCGGATCTGGCCACGGCGCTCACGCTCAATCCTTCGCTGAAGATGCTGTCGTTGAACGGCTATCACGACATCGCGACGCCGTTTTATCAGACGGAACTCGATCTCGCCCGTCTCGGTGCGCAGCCCAATCTGACGATCAAGGACTACCAGGGCGGGCACATGGTCTATCTGGACGATACGTCGCGGCCGCAGGAGAAGGCCGATCTGGTGGCGTTCTATGGTGCGACGCCCGTCGCGCAATGACGTCGAACGATGCTTCACCGTCCGTCGCGCTGCGCGCATGATGCGCCGCGCGCGACGGGCCATGACGACCCCATTTCTCATCGGAGCTGACATGAAAATCCAATCGGCATTCGCCTGGTCGGCGCTGTTCGCCGCGGGCCTCGCGTTCACGCAAGCGGCGTGCGCGCAGGAGGCGGCGAGCGACGCGCAACCCGATCGCCACACGCAGGCGCAGCTCGGCGATCCGTACGTGCCGCCCGCCGCGCGCAAGCCGACGGCCGGCACGCAGACGTCGGGCGCCGCGCTGCATGCGCAGGTCGTGCGCAAGCTGCAGCGCCAGTTCGCGGCGGCCGACGCGAACAACACGGGCCTGACCGAAGCGCAGGCGAAGGCAGCGGGCCTCGGCTACGTCGCGAAGAACTTCAAGCAGATCGACGCGAACCATGCGGGACGCGTGTCGTTCTCCGACGTGCAGCGCTACATTCAATCGCAGAGCGCGACGCAGAAGTAAGCAAGTCGCGCATCGCTTACCCCACGAGGACCACGGGGTGCGCATCGAACGGGCTCAGCCGGACATTCGGCTCAGCCCGTTTTTTCATGCGCGCGACCGGCTCGCGGGAACGATTAGAATTCCCAATATATGAGCGCTTCACTCAAATATTGGAGATGGCAGCACGCCCCCCTACAATCCGAAGCACATCGACACGCTTCGGCAGATACGCAATCGTCGCGAACTCGACGACTCGCGTGTCTGATTTGCCGGAGTTCATCGCACCATGAACAAAACGCCCATGACGATTGCCTTGAACGGCGCGACAGCCGTCCATCCCGACACGTCCGATATGTCCGATATGTCCGACGCGACGCTCGCCGACAGCATCGGCGCGACGGGCACGCCGCTCGATCTCGCCGCGCAGCAGGCGGGCACGCAAACGCTGTTGCGCGGTCTTGCGATCCTCGAGGCGGTCGCGGGCGGCGCTCGCGACATGCGCGCGATCGGCGCTGTGCTCGGCACGACGCGCAGCACGACGCACCGCCTCGTCAGCAGCCTCGTGCAGGCGCGCTATCTGCGCCAGGTGCAAGGCGGCTATCTGCTCGGTCCGAAGCTGATCGAGCTCGGCACGATCGCGCTCGAGCAGATGCCGCTCACGGCGGTCGCGCGCCCGCATCTCGAAGCGCTCGCGCAAGCGACGCTCGACACGATCCACCTCGGCGTGCGCGACGGCGACGACGTGCTCTACATCGACAAGATTCCCGGCACGCGCGGCCTCGAGATGCGCTCGCGAATCGGCCACCGGATGCCGCTCGCGTCGACGGGAATCGGCAAGGCGATGATGCTCGATCTCGATCCGGACACGTGGCGCTCGCTGTTCGACGCGTCGAAGCGCGCGCTCGCGGGCGTGAACTTCAAGCCGGATCGCCGTCCGGATATCGGCACGTTCCTGCAGCGCATGGCGCACTACGCCGCGGGCGGCTACACGTTCGATCTCGAGGAAAACGAAACGTCGATTCGCTGCGTCGCCGCGCCGGTGCGCGACGCGTCGGGCGCGATCGTCGCCGCGCTGTCGGTCGCGAGCACGATTCCCTACATGTCGCTCGACCGGATGAACGAACTCGTGCCGCTCGTGCAGCGCGGCGCGCGCGCGATTTCGGCCGACCTCGGCTGGAGCGCGCCGCAGGCGACGCGCAGGATCAAGCGATGACGGCACACGCGAGCACGCCCGCGCTGATCGGGCTCGACTGGGGGACGACGTCGCTGCGCGCGTACCTGTTCGACGCCGACGGCTCGGTGCTCGACACGCGTGCGTTCGCGGCCGGCGTGATGAGCCTGCCCGGCGCGGCGGGCGCGTCGCCGTCGCAGGCGTTCGATGCCGCGTTCGAGCACGCTTGCGGCGCATGGCTCGACCGCACGCCGCACGTGCCGGCGCTCGCGTCGGGGATGGTCGGCAGCGCGCAGGGCTGGCGCGAGGCGCCCTACGTGACGATGCCGGCCGATGCCGATGCGTTCGCGTCGAGCCTCGTGCGGCTTCGCACCGCGCGCGGTTCGGCGCTCGCGATCGTGCCGGGCGCACTCGAGCCGGGCGAGCTGCCGGACGTGATGCGCGGCGAGGAAACGCAGATCGTCGGCACGCTCGCCGCCGAGCCGTTGCTTGCGCACGAACGCGCAGGCGCGCTGATCGGCCTGCCCGGCACGCACGCGAAATGGGCGTGGGTGCGCGATGGCCGCATCGAGTGGTTTCGCACGTACATGACGGGCGAGCTGTTCGCCGCGCTACGCGGGCACACGATTCTCGGCCGCACGATGCAGCCGAGCGATGCGCCGGACTGGGCGGCGTTCGTGCGCGGCGTGCGGATCGCACGACGCAAGCGCAGCGAAGGATTGCTCGCGACGCTGTTCAGCACCCGCACGCTCGGGCTGACCGGTCAGCTCGCGCCGCAGGCGCAGGGCGACTATTTGTCCGGACTGCTGATCGGTCATGAGCTGAACGCGCTCGACGCGTTGCTGGACAGCCACCGCGCATCGCTCGCGGCGCTGGCGCCGCGCCTCGTCGGCGACGGCGCGTTGTGCGATCGCTACCGGCGCGCGCTCGCCGAATTCGGTTGCGGCGATGCGCGCATCGTCGAACGTGCTTCCGAGCGCGGCCTGTGGCGCATCGCGACGCAGGCGGGGCTCGTCGGCGCGGCAGGCGGCGCCGTCTGCGCGCCGCAATAGACGCGAAACGCGTCTCGATACGAAGTTGCTGGAGGAGGGGATGTCGATGGATGCAGAAGCACTCCGTTTTCCCGCGCCGTATGCGCCGCATCGCGGACTGATGCGCGCGTTCGACGCGTGTCCGCTGATCGCGATCCTGCGCGGACTCACGCCCGCCGACGCGGCGGCGCACGGCGCTGCGCTGTACGAAGCGGGCTTTCGCATCGTCGAGGTGCCGCTCAATTCGCCCGATCCGTTCGACAGCATCGCCGCGTTGCGCGCCGCGTTGCCCGCCGACGCGATCATCGGCGCGGGCACGGTGCTGCGTGCCGAATACGTCGACGAAGTGGTGCGCGCGGGCGGCGAGCTGATCGTGATGCCGCATGCGGACGGCGACGTCGTGCGCCGCGCGAAGACGCTCGGCATCGCATGCGCGCCCGGCGTCGCGACGCCGACTGAGGCGTTCGCCGCGCTCGCGAACGGCGCGGACGTGCTGAAGATCTTTCCCGCCGAGCAGCTCGGCCAGTCCGCCGTGAAGGCGTGGCGCGCGGTGATCGACGCGCGGGTGCCGCTCGTGCCGGTCGGCGGGATCACGCCCGAGAACATGGGCCCGTATCTCGCGGCGGGCGCGAACGGCTTCGGCCTCGGCTCGGCGCTGTATGCGCCCGGACAGGCGCCCGCCGTCACCGCTTCGCACGCGCAGGCGTTCGTCAAGGGGCTGCGGATCGCGCGCAAGGGAGCGGCGCGGTGAGCCGGCTCGCGGGCAAGGTCGCGCTCGTGACGGGCGCGGGACGCGGCATCGGCGCTGCCATCGCGCGCGCGTTCGTGCGCGAAGGCGCGGCCGTCGCGCTCGCGGAGCTCGATGCCGCGCTCGCCGAAGAGACGGCCGACGCGATCGGGCGCGATGTCGCCGATGCGCGCGTGCTCGCGATACAGACGGACGTCACGCAAGCCGAATCGATGTCGGCCGCGGTTGCGCAGGCGGCGCGCGCATTCGGCCCGCTCGACGTGCTCGTCAACAACGCCGGCATCAACGTGTTTCGCGATCCGCTCGCGCTCACCGACGACGATTGGCGGCGCTGCTTCGCGGTCGATCTCGACGGCGTCTGGAACGGCTGTCGCGCGGTGCTGCCGGGGATGGTCGAGCGCGGACGCGGCAGCATCGTGAACATCGCGTCGACGCATGCGTTCAAGATCATCCCCGGCTGCTTTCCGTATCCGGTCGCGAAGCACGGCGTGCTGGGCCTGACGCGCGCGCTCGGCATCGAATACGCGCTGCGCAACGTGCGCGTGAATGCGATCGCGCCGGGCTACATCGAGACGCAGGCGACGCACGACTGGTGGAACGCGCAGCCCGATCCGCAGGCTGCGCGGCGCGAGACGCTCGCGCTGCAGCCGATGAAGCGGATCGGACAGCCGGACGAAGTCGCGATGACCGCGGTGTTCCTCGCGTCGGACGAGGCGCCGTTCATCAACGCGAGCTGCATCACGATCGACGGCGGCCGATCGGTGCTGTACCACGACTGATTCACTCGCGCGGTCGTCCCGTCAGGGATGCACGACGTGCGAAGGCGGCGCGCGACGGTCGCACGCGCCGCGTCGAGACGACGAAGCGGCCGACAGATCCGGTGACGGAGACAACAAGGAGACAAGCAACATGAAACGCAGAATGTTCATCACGCTGGCGGCAGCGGCGACGGTCGCGGCGGCGGGCCTGCCCGCGCACGCGGCCGAGCCCGTGAAGATCGGCTTCCTCGTCAAGCAGCCCGAGGAGCCGTGGTTCCAGGACGAATGGAAATTCGCCGAGATGGCCGCGAAGGAGAAGGGCTTCACGCTCGTGAAGATCGGCGCGCCGTCCGGCGAGAAGGTGATGAGCGCGATCGACAATCTCGCCGCGCAGAAAGCGCAAGGCTTCATCATCTGCACGCCCGACGTGAAGCTCGGGCCAGGCATCGTCGCGAAGGCGAAGTCGCACGGCCTGAAGATGATGACGGTCGACGACCGGCTCGTCGACGGCGCGGGCAAGCCGATCGAATCGGTCCCGCACATGGGCATCTCCGCGTACGACATCGGCAAGCAGGTCGGCAGCGGGATCGCGGCCGAGATCAAGAAGCGCGGCTGGAACATCAACGAAGTCGGCGCGATCGACATCACGTACGAGCAGTTGCCGACCGCGCACGACCGCACGACGGGCGCAACCGACGCGCTCGTCGCCGCCGGCTTTCCGAAGGCGAACGTGATCGTCGCGCCGCAGGCGAAGACCGACACCGAGAACGCGTTCAATGCGGCGAACATCGCGCTCACGAAGAATCCGAAGTTCAAGCACTGGGTTGCGTACGGCCTCAACGACGAAGCGGTGCTCGGCGCGGTGCGCGCGGCGGAAGGGCGCGGCTTCAAGGTGGCCGACATGATCGGCATCGGCATCGGCGGCTCGGACTCGGCGCTCAACGAGTTCAAGAAGCCGCAGCCGACGGGCTTCTTCGGCACCGTGATCATCAGCCCGAAGCGGCACGGCGAAGAGACGTCCGAGCTGATGTACACGTGGATCGCGCAAGGCAAGGCGCCGCCGCCTCTCACGTTGACGACCGGCATGCTCGCGACGCGCGACAACGTCGGCCAAGTGCGCGAGACAATGGGGCTCGCGGCGAAATGAGCGGCGTTCGCCGTGCCCGCGATGCGGGCGTCGCGCGACGCGCGGCGCTCGCGGCGGAGAATGCAGCGGAGAACGCAGCGACGAACGCAGCGATGCGACGAAATGGCAATACGGATGGCAGGAGACGGAGGCGACGTGGCTGCGGCACTGCGTTTTGACAATATCGGCAAGGTCTTTCCCGGCGTGCGCGCGCTCGACGGCATCTCGTTCGACGCGCACGCGGGGCAGGTTCACGGCCTGATGGGCGAGAACGGCGCGGGCAAGTCGACGCTGCTCAAGATTCTCGGCGGCGAATATCAGCCCGATTCGGGCAGCGTGCTCGTCGACGGGCAGGCGATGCGGTTTCCGAGCGCCGCCGCGTCGATCGCGGCGGGCATCGCGGTGATCCATCAGGAGCTGCAGTACGTGCCCGACCTGACGGTCGCCGAGAACCTGCTGCTCGGCCGGCTGCCGAGCGCGCTCGGCTGGGTCAGGAAGCGCGAGGCGCAGCGCTTCGTGCGCGAGCGGCTCGCCGCGATGGGCGTCGATCTCGATCCGCAGGCGAAGCTGCGCAACCTGTCGATCGCGCAGCGCCAGATGGTCGAGATCTGCAAGGCGCTGCTGCGCAACGCGCGCGTGATCGCGCTCGACGAGCCGACGAGCTCGCTGTCGCACCGTGAGACGGAGGTGCTCTTCAAGCTCGTCGACGATCTGCGGCGCGACGGCCGCGCGCTCATCTACATTTCGCACCGGATGGACGAGATCTATCGGCTCTGCGATGCATGCACGATCTTTCGCGACGGCCGGCAAGTCGCGTCGCACGCGTCGCTCGCGAACGTGCCGCGCGAGACGCTCGTGCGCCAGATGGTCGGCCGCGAGATCAGCGACATCTATCACTACGCGCCGCGCGAGCTCGGCGAAGTGCGTCTGTCGGCGCGCGGGCTCGAAGGCGACGCGCTGCGGGAAGGCGCGAGCTTCGACGTGCGCGCGGGCGAGATCGTCGGCTTCTTCGGGCTTGTCGGCGCGGGGCGCAGCGAACTGATGCGCGTGATTTACGGCGCGGACCGCCGGACGGGCGGCGCGCTCACGCTCGACGGCAAGCGGCTCGACATCCGCTCGACGCGCGACGCGATTCGCCACGGGATCGTCCTGTGTCCCGAGGATCGAAAGGAAGAGGGGATCGTCGCGCATGCGTCGGTCGCCGAGAACATCAACATCAGCTGCCGCCGCCATGCGCTGCGCGCGGGCCTCTTCCTCGATCGCAAGCGCGAGGCGGAGACCGCCGAGCGCTTCATCAAGCTGCTGAAGATCAAGACGCCTAACCGTCGGCAGAAGATCCGTTTCCTGTCGGGCGGCAATCAGCAGAAGGCGATTCTCGCGCGCTGGCTCGCCGAGCCGGATCTGAAGGTCGTGATCCTCGACGAGCCGACGCGCGGCATCGACGTCGGCGCGAAGCACGAGATCTACGGCGTGATCTACGCGCTCGCGCAACGCGGCTGCGCGATCGTGATGGTGTCGTCCGAGTTGCCGGAAGTGCTCGGCGTGTCGGACCGCATCGTCGTGATGCGCGAAGGGCGGATCGCGGGCGAGCTCGCCCGCGGCGAAGCGAACGAAGAGGCAGTGCTCAATCTCGCGCTGCCGCAGGGTGCGATTGCGCACGCCGCGTGACGGGCGGCGCGCGATCGGCGCGCAACGGTTCGCGGCGGGCGGGACGACTGATTCAATGAACGCAGACGCGGGCGGCAGCGCCGCCCGGCTGAGGAGCAAACGACATGCAAGCGAGAGAGAATCTTCCACAAGCCGCGGCGCACGCGGCGATTGCGCCGGCCGAAGACCGGCAGCGCTGGCGGCAGCACATCGCCGACTACAGCCTCGTTGCGATCTTCGCGGTGATGTTCGCCGCGATGTCGCTGACGGTCGATCATTTTTTCTCGATCGACAACATGCTCGGCCTCGCGCTGTCGATCTCGCAGATCGGGATGGTCGCGTGCACGATGATGTTCTGCCTCGCATCGCGCGATTTCGACCTGTCGATCGGCTCGACGGTCGCGTTCGCCGGCGTGATGTGCGCGATGGTGCTCAACGCGACCGACAACACGTTCGTCGCGATCGTCGCCGCGGTCGCGGCGGGCGCGGTCATCGGCTTCGTCAACGGCGCGGTGATCGCGTATCTGCGGATCAACGCGCTGATCACGACGCTCGCGACGATGGAGATCGTGCGCGGGCTCGGCTTCATTGTGTCGAAGGGGCAGGCGGTCGGCGTGTCGTCGGAGACGTTCATCGCGCTGGGCGGCCTGTCGTTTCTCGGCGTGTCGCTGCCGATCTGGGTGACGCTCGTGTGCTTCGTCGTGTTCGGCGTGCTGCTCAATCAGACCGTGTATGGCCGCAACACGCTTGCGATCGGCGGCAATCCGGAAGCGTCGCGGCTCGCCGGGATCAACGTCGAGCGCACGCGCGTCTACATCTTCCTGATCCAGGGCGCGGTGACCGCGCTCGCGGGCGTGATCCTCGCGTCGCGGATCACGTCGGGCCAGCCTAACGCAGCGCAGGGCTTCGAGCTGAACGTGATCTCCGCATGCGTGCTGGGCGGCGTGTCGCTCGCGGGCGGACGCGCGTCGATCTCGGGTGTCGTGATCGGCGTGCTGATCATGGGCACCGTCGAGAACGTGATGAACCTGCTCAACATCGACGCGTTCTATCAATACCTTGTGCGCGGCGCGATCCTGCTCGCCGCCGTGCTGCTCGATCAACTGAAGAATCGCGGCGCACGCGATTGATTGCATCGACCGTTTTTTCGGGAATGGACAGATGAGTGAAATTTCTTCGCATCACGAATCGAGCGGCGCGCACGATGCGCAGGACGTGCAGGATATGCGTTACGCATGCTATCCGAGCCTCGCCGGCCGCACGGTGCTGATCACGGGCGGCGCGACCGGCATCGGCGCGTCGTTCGTCGAGCACTTCGCGCGGCAGGATGCGCGCGTCGCGTTCGTCGACCTCGATGCGCGAGCGGGCGAAGCGCTCGCCGCGCGATTGGCCGATGCGACGCACGCGCCCGTGTTCGTCGCGTGCGATCTCACCGACGTCTCGGCGCTGCGTGGCGCGATCGACACGATCCGCGCGCACATCGGCCCGATCGCGGTGCTCGTCAACAATGCGGCGAACGACGTGCGCCATGCGATCGGGGACGTGACGCCCGAATCGTTCGACGCCGGCATCGCGGTGAACCTGCGCCATCAGTTCTTTGCCGCGCAGGCGGTGATCGACGACATGAAGCAGTTGGGCAGCGGCTCGATCGTCAATCTCGGTTCGATCAGCTGGATGCTGAAGAACGCGGGCTATCCGGTCTACGCGACCGCGAAGGCGGCGGTGCAGGGGCTGACGCGCGCGCTTGCGCGCGAGCTCGGGCCGTTCCGCATTCGCGTGAATTCGCTCGTGCCCGGCTGGGTCATGACCGACAAGCAGCGCCGGCTGTGGCTCGACGATGCGGGCCGTGCGGCGATCAAGGCGGGGCAGTGCATCGACGCCGAGCTGCTGCCCGGCGATCTCGCGCGGATGGCGCTCTTTCTCGCCGCGGACGACAGCCGGATGATCACCGCGCAGGACGTCGTCGTAGACGGCGGGTGGGCGTAACAATCATTCGGATGACGAAGTTCGACGCAAGCAGGAGGACTGAATTATGACGGTGACGCACTCTCGCCCCTTGGCTGCCGATACGGTGCAGTCTTTGCAGACGCGCACTGCGCGGCGTGCGGCCGCCGCACATCTGGTGAGCCCGGGACCGCAAACTTCGCAGATCGCGCGCGGCGCGGGCATGGCCGATGCGCAGATCGCGACGCTCGCGAACGACGTGTTGCGGCTCGACGTCGCGCCGCATCTGGGCGGGGGCGTTACGCGCTTCGACTGGCGCGGCGATGGCGTGCTCACGCCGATCTTCCGCCGCTGCGACGCGCCGGGCGCGCGCACCGATCCGAACGAGCTTGCGTGCTATCCGCTGCTGCCGTATTCGAACCGGATCGGCGGCGGGCGCTTCGAGTGCGACGGGCGGCTCGTGCGCGTGCCGCGCAATCGCGCGACCGAGCCGCTGCCGATCCACGGCGACGGCTGGCTCGCGCGCTGGCGGCTCGACGATGCGGCCGACACGCAATTGTGCCTGTCGCTCGATCGCAGCGAAGGCGCGCCGTACGCCTATCGCGCGACGCAGGTCTACGCGCTCGACGGCGCGACGCTGACGATCGCGCTCGCGATCGAGAACATGGGCGCGGCGCGCTTGCCGTTCGGGCTCGGCGTGCATCCGTTCATCGTGCGCGACGCGTCGACCGAGCTCGCGGCGGCCGCGAGCGGGCTGTGGCTGTCGACGCCGGATTGGCTGCCGTCGCGCCATGTCGGCGCGCCGGCGGCGTGGCGCTTCGGCATTGCGTATCCGTTGCCGGACGCGCTCGTCAATCACGCGTTCACCGGCTGGGGCGGCGGCGCGACGATCGCGTGGCCGCGGCGCCGGCTCGCGCTGACGGTCACGTCCGACGCCGATTGCTATGTGCTGTATACGCCGCCCGGCGAGCCGTTCTTCTGCTTCGAGCCCGTCGATCATCCGATCGACGCGGTGAACCTGCCGGGCGGCGGCGCCGCGCACGGGATGACGCTGCTCGCGCCGGGCGAGCGTCTGACGCGGCGTTTCCGTTTCACGGTCGCGCGTACCGATGCGCGTGCGGCGCCCGCGGCGCGCGAGTCGAAGCGGCGTTCGATCGCGTAGAAAAGGCCAATGTTGCCGGCGCACGCGTGTCCGAGAGCGAGGCGAATGCCGCGCGGATCGACGCCGAGCGGGTGGCCGGTTCGGACGTGACCTGATGCGGCAGGGCTTGCGCGACTCGATCGATCGCGCGGAACCCGATCCGCCGCGCATCCGACGTCGATTCAATTTCGTCGGGCTTCGATCCGGTCGCGCGAATCCGCGTCGCGGCGTAGCATGAAGCGCCTGCGTGCGACGCCGGCGCGCCCGGCGCGACCCCGTCCGCACGATTGCCCATCCCGACGCAGGTAAAATACGCGCCTTCCCAACCGCTTAGCCGCGAGTGAGCGCCATGTCTTCCACGCCTACCTTCATCGAATCGCTGCGCGCCGCCTGGCAGCGCACGAATTCGCTGCTGTGCGTCGGTCTCGATCCGGAGCCGACGAAGTTTCCCGTGCGGTTCGAGAACCAGCCCGATGCGATCTTCGATTTCTGCCGCGAGATCGTCGACGCGACCGCGCCGTTCGCGAGCGCGTTCAAGCCGCAGATCGCGTACTTCGCCGCGCATCGCGCGGAAGATCAGCTCGAGCGGCTGATCGCGCACATCCATCTGCAGCATCCCGGCCTGCCCGTGATCCTCGACGCGAAGCGCGGCGACATCGGCAGCACCGCCGAGCAGTATGCGCGCGAGGCGTTCGAGCGCTATCGGGCGGACGCGGTGACGGTCAATCCGTACATGGGCTTCGATTCGATCGAGCCGTATCTCGCCTACGAGGACAAGGGCGTGATCGTGCTGTGCCGCACGTCGAATCCGGGCGGCTCGGACCTGCAGTTCCTCGAGACGGGCGGCCGGCCGCTCTACCAGGTCGTCGCCGATCTCGCGGCGAACAAGTGGAACGCGAAGACGGGCCAGCTCGCGCTCGTCGTCGGTGCGACGTTCCCGAAGGAGATCGAGGCGGTGCGCGGGCTCGTCGGCGACATGCCGCTCCTGATCCCCGGCATCGGCGCGCAGGGCGGCGACGTCGCGGCGACCGTCGCCGCGGGTCGCACGGCCGACGGCACCGGGATGATGATCAACTCGTCGCGCGCGATCCTGTACGCGAGCCGCGACGACGACTTCGCCGACGCGGCCGCGCGCGCCGCGCAACAGACCCGCGACACGATCAACGCGCATCGCTGAGCGTCGCAGCCGCACCTGCCGATGTCCGGCGCGCGATGCCGGGCGTCGGCGCAGGTGCGGCGCGCTTTCACGCCGATACGCATCGCGCGCGGCGCATCCCGCACGGCATGCGCCGCGCGCGAACAAATCGACGCCGCTTCGGGGCATGCCGCGCGCCGGGAAATCGCAAATCCTGCGACAAATTCGTGATCACGCCATTCCTGACGAATCCGATGACGTGGCGCGAAGGCCGGCTCGGCTCGATCGCCGGCTGGATCGCCCCGTGGAAGAAGCCCGTGCTCATCAAGAGCGGCACGCCGAAGTCCGGCGGCGACATGCCGCTCGACGCGACCGACATCGAGCACGGCGGCATGCGCGTGAGGGGCGGCAAGAAGGACCTGCCGTTGAAGGAGACCCGCGCGTGGTCCGACGAATCCGCCGCGCGGCAAGAGGCGCTCGGGCAGCCCGCGCCCGCGAGTGAATCGCAACGGGATCGTCGCCAAGCCGGACGCGATCCGGTGTAATGGCAACGCCCGCCGCGCTGGCGGCGGCGCTTCAGCGCTCCTGTTCGTCGAGCAGCTTGATGAGGCCGCGCAACGCGTGCGTGGCCGCCTGCACGCGGATCTGCTCGCGGTCGCCCTTGAACACGAGCGTTTCGACCGATGTATGCAGCCGGTTGCTCCAGCCGAACGACACGGTGCCGACGGGCTTGTGCTCGGAGCCGCCGCCCGGCCCGGCGATGCCGGTGACGGCGAGCGCGACCTGCGCGCGGCTGTTGCGCAGCGCGCCTTCGACCATCGCGCGCGCGACGGCCTCGCTGACCGCGCCGTGCTTGTCGATCAGATCGGCGGGCACGCCGATCATCTCGGTCTTCGCGAGATTCGAATAGGTGACGAAGCCGCGCTCGAACCAGCCGCTGCTGCCGGAGATGTCGGTGATCGCGGTCGCGATCATGCCGCCCGTGCAGGACTCGGCGGTGGCGAGCGTCAGGTGCCCGTCGCGCAGCTTGTTGCCGACGCGGATCGCGAGCTGATGGACGACGGAATCGGTTGGCATGCGGGAAGATCCGGTGCGAACGGGCGTGAACGAGAGCGGTGCGGCGTCACTGGACGAACGAGCGCCACAGCGCGATCACGAAGAGCGTCATCAGCGCGGCGATCAGGTCATCGAACATGATGCCAAAGCCGCCTTTCAAATTCCGGTCGAAGTAGCGGATGGGCGGCGGTTTCACCATGTCGAAGAAGCGGAACACGACGAACGCCCACAACTGTTCGACGAACGTCGCGGGCGTGACGAACAGCATCACGAGCCAGATCGCGACGATCTCGTCCCAGACCGCGGGGCCCGGGTCGGCGATGCCCATCTTCTTCGCGGTGAAGCCCGTCATCCAGATGCCGGCGACGAAGCCGACGGCGATGAGCGCCCACCATTCGGGCACGGTCAGGTAGCGGTTCAGCGCGACGAACGTGAGCCAGCCGAACAGCGTGCCGAACGTGCCGGGCATGAACGGCGCGAGGCCGCTGCCGAAGCCGAGCGACACGATGTGGACCGGGTGCGAGAACATGAAGCGCACGGTCGCGCGGCGGCGCGCGATCTTCTGCTGATCCTGCTCTTGCTCTTGCTCCTGCTGCGGCGCGGGAGCGGGCGCGAGTGCCGGGCCGGGCTGGCCGGCGGAGTCGGCGGGACGGGGCGTCGGGTCAGTTGGCATGGAAATGATCGAAACCGTGCAGCGTGAGCGAAAGCGGCGCGCCCGACGCGTCGCGCCAGATCACGGCGCGCGCGTCCGTCGGCGCGGACAAGCCGCGTATTGTACCGATCCGCGTGACGGACACGCCCGCGCGCGCGCCGGCGGCCTCGATCGCGGTGCGCGCGGACGGCGCGGCCGTGAAGCACAGTTCATAGTCGTCGCCGCCTTCGAGCATGCAGCGGCGCTGCACGTCGGCGGGCAGCGTCGCGAGCGCGGCCGAGCGCGGCACCGTGTCGACGTTCACGTCCGCGCACACGTTCGAGCGCTCGAGGATGTGCGGCAGATCGCCCGCGAGGCCGTCCGACACGTCGAGCGCCGCGTGCGCGATGCCCGCGAGCGCGACGCCGAGCGCGACGCGCGGCTCCGGCCGCTCGAGCGCCTGGCGGAACGCGGCCGCCTCGCGTTCGCCCGCCCGCCACTCGCCGCGGATCATGCCGAGGCCCGCGCGTGCGTCGCCGAGCGTGCCGGACACCCACACGTCGTCGCCGTCGCGTGCAGCATCGCGACGCAGCGCGGCGTCGGCTTCGACGTCGCCGAACACGGTGACGCACAGGTTGAGCGGCCCGCTCGTCGTGTCGCCGCCGATCAGCTCGCAGCCGTGGCGCTCCGCGAGCGCGAAGAGGCCGTCGGCAAACGCCTCGAGCCAGTCCGCGTCGGCGCGCGGCAACGCGCACGCGAGCGTGAACGCGCGCGGCGCCGCACCCATCGCAGCCAGGTCGGACAAATTGACGGCGAGCGTCTTGTGGCCGAGCGCGCGCGGATCGACGTCGGCGAGAAAATGCCGGCCTTCGACCAACATGTCCGTCGAAATCGCCAGCATCTTGCCCGGTTGTGGTGCAAGCAGCGCGCAATCGTCGCCGATGCCGAGCGCCGCGCGCGCATGCGGACCCTTCGCGCGGCGCGCGAAGAAGCGGTCGATCAGCGAGAATTCCGAAAGGGGGGGATGAGCCACGGGCGCGGGTGTCCGAGCGTTGAGATGACGCCCATTGTAAGGCGCTTCGCGTCGGCGTCCGGCGGGGCGGCGGCCCGCGCGCGGCTGATTCGTGACGTTTCGGTCGCGGCAGTCGAACCCTAATCGGCGATTTTGGCTGTGGGATTGGCGCTACAATGCGTCGAACAGGTATTCTAATCCGCAGCCCCCCGTAGAGACACATGTCCACCACGTCCTCCTCTTCCAAAGAAAAGCTCCGCGAAGCCGCCCTCGACTACCACGAATTCCCGACGCCGGGCAAAGTTGCGATCGCGCCAACCAAGCAGATGATCAACCAGCGCGATCTCGCGCTCGCCTATTCGCCGGGCGTCGCGTTCGCGTGCGAGGAGATCGTCGAGAATCCGCTGAACGCCGCGCGCTTCACCGCGCGCAGCAACCTAGTCGGCGTCGTGACGAACGGCACCGCGGTGCTCGGCCTCGGCAACATCGGCCCGCTCGCGTCGAAGCCGGTGATGGAAGGCAAGGCGGTCCTCTTCAAGAAGTTCGCCGGGATCGACGTGTTCGACATCGAGCTCAACGAGTCCGATCCGCACAAGCTCGTCGACGTGATCGCCGCGCTCGAACCGACGTTCGGCGGCATCAACTTGGAGGACATCAAGGCGCCGGACTGCTTCATCGTCGAGCGCGAATGCCGCAAGCGGATGAAGATTCCCGTGTTCCACGACGACCAGCACGGCACCGCGATCGTCGTCGCGGCGGCGGTCACGAACGGGCTGAAGGTCGTCGGCAAGAGCATCAAGGAAGTGAAGCTCGTCGCGTCGGGCGCGGGCGCCGCGGCGCTCGCGTGTCTCGACCTGCTTGTCGACCTCGGCCTGCCGATCGAGAACATCACGGTCACGGACCTCGCGGGTGTCGTCTACAAGGGCCGCACCGAGCTGATGGATCCGGACAAGGAGCGTTTCGCGCGCGAAACCGAGGGGCGCACGCTGTCGGACGTGGTCGGCGGCGCGGACATCTTCCTCGGCCTGTCGGCGGGCGGCGTGCTGAAGGCCGACATGGTGAAGGTGATGGCCGAGCGGCCGCTGATCCTCGCGCTCGCGAATCCGACCCCGGAAATCCTGCCGGAAGTCGCGCTCGAAGTGCGGCCGGACGCGGTGCTCGCGACGGGCCGAACCGACTATCCGAACCAGGTCAACAATGTCCTGTGCTTCCCGTTCATCTTCCGCGGCGCGCTCGACGTCGGCGCGACGACGATCACGCGCGAGATGGAGATCGCCGCCGTCAATGCGATCGCCGAGCTCGCGCAGCAGGAGCAGAGCGACATCGTCGCGACCGCTTATGGGATCCAGGATCTGTCGTTCGGCCCCGAATATCTGATTCCGAAGCCGTTCGATCCGCGCCTCATCGTGAAGATCGCGCCGGCCGTCGCGCAGGCGGCGATGGACGGCGGCGTCGCGACGCGTCCGATCGAGGACATGGAAGCGTACAAGGTCCACCTGCAGCAGTTCGTCTATCACAGCGGCACGACGATGAAGCCGGTGTTCCAGCTCGCGCGCAGCGTGCCCGCCGAGAAGAAGCGAGTCGTGTTCGCGGAGGGCGAGGAAGAACGCGTGCTGCGCGCGGTGCAGATCGCCGTCGACGAAAAGCTCGCGAAGCCGATCCTGATCGGCCGGCCGACCGTGATCGAGCACCGGATCCAGCGCTACGGCCTGCGTCTCACGCCTGGCGTCGATTTCACGATCGTCAACACCGAGCACGACGAGCGCTACCGCGATTTCTGGCAGACCTACTTCAAGATGATGTCCCGCAAGGGCATCAGCGAGCAGCTCGCGCGCGTCGAAATGCGCCGCCGCACGACGCTGATCGGCTCGATGCTCGTCAAGAAGGGCGAAGCGGACGGGATGATCTGCGGGACGATCAGCACGACGCACCGCCATCTGCACTTCATCGACCAGGTGATCGGCAAGCGCGAGGGCTGCAGCGTGTACGGCGCGATGAATGCGCTCGTGCTGCCGGGTCGCCAGATTTTCCTCGTCGACACGCACGTGAACGTCGATCCGACCCCGGAGCAACTGGCCGAGATCACGATCATGGCGGCGGAAGAAGTGCGCCGGTTCGGCATCGAGCCGAAGGTCGCGCTGCTGTCGCACTCGAACTTCGGCACGAGCAACGCGCCTTCCGCTCAGAAGATGCGCGATACGCTCGCGATCCTGCACGAACGCGCGCCGGAACTGCACGTCGACGGCGAGATGCACGGCGACGTCGCGCTCGACGCGGCGCTGCGCAAGGAAATCCTGCCGGAATCGACGCTCGAGGGCGAAGCGAACCTGCTCGTGCTGCCGAACATCGACGCGGCGAACATCGCGTACAACCTGCTGAAGACGGCCGCCGGCAACAACATCGCAATCGGGCCGATCCTGCTCGGCGCGGCGCAGCCGGTGCACGTGCTGACCGAGTCGGCGACCGTGCGCCGGATCGTCAATATGACAGCGCTGTTGGTTGCCGACGTGAACGCTGCGCGTTGAGCGAAGTTATCGATAGATAAAAAAACGGCGCGCCCATTGCGGGCGCGCCGACGGGCATGGCGGAGATAGCGCCTTCCCGAAGCCGACGACGCCACCCTTGGGCCGCAAGAGGCGGCGAGGAGGCAGAAACCCGCCGCAGCTGACGCCGTCCCGGTGATTTTACCCTATATAAGTTACTTTTATCCCATTAAAGATAAAAATAACGTCAACGAGCGTCATTTCATCCTTTCATCTGCCTAACGAGCATTGATTCCCGCGTGCATTAGCGCTACGCTTACGCCTTTCTTGGTCGTCAACTTATTGATTTAACAGCGGGAACCTTCGTTTATGGCACGCAAGTGGCTCCGCAACGGCGCGCTCGCGTCCGTCTTCGCGATCGTCGCGATAGGCAACTTCGGCGTTTCGCCGGGCAGTCTGGTTTCCGCCGCATATGCACGGGAAGCCGCCGCGGTAAATGGGGCGGCAGCGCAGATCGACACGGTCCCCGCGTCCCGGTTGCCGCGCGAGGCAGCGATCACATTGAGCGTGATCGCCGCAGGCGGCCCCTATCCGTACGAGAAGGACGGTGCGGTATTCGGCAACTACGAACGGATTTTGCCGAAGATGCGGCGCGGCTATTACCACGAGTACACCGTGCCGACACCGAGGGCCCGCAATCGCGGCGCACGGCGCATCGTCTGTGGCGGTCCCTTGAGGCGCGTCGACAATTGTTATTACACCGGCGACCACTACAACAGTTTCAAACGTATCGTTGATTGACTTCGGGATGAGCGGCATGAGCGACAACATCTACGCGCGCGACACGACGGCTGCGGCGGATCTTTTCGCGGCCGGCGACGGCAACCTGTTTCAGCGCGTCATGAAGATGCGCATGGCGGCGCACGCCGGCGGAGCGCCTGACGGCGCGGCCAGCCCCGGGCTTTCATCCATCGAGGAGCCTATGAGCCTTTTTACGACCGTGCGACCGAATCTCGTGCAGTCGATCCGTGCATTTCGCGTGCAGGATCTCGCTGACGAAGCGAATCAGCTCGGCCAGCATTTCCTGTATGCGTACTGCGGGAATGCCCAATCGAAGCAGGAAGTGCTGGAAACGATCGCGACATCGTTCCTGTTCCCGAAGCACTTCGGCAAGAACTACGACGCGCTGTACGACTGCCTGACGGACCTCGTCCACAAGGCGGGCATGCAGCCCGGTTTCGTGATCGTGCTCGAAGCGCTGCCGATCGCGCACAAGTTCGACAAGGAGGGGCGCGAGACGCTGCTCGACGTGTTCCGCGAGGCGGCGGAATTCTGGGCCGAGCGCAAGGTCGCGTTCCGCGTCTTCTACTCGTTCGCCTGAGCCGGCGCTGTAGCCGGCTTCAGCCCGCAAGACGCGAAGGCCCGCATGCAGCGGGCCTTTTCTTTGGGTTTTGTCGTTATCCGATCCGCGACGCGCGGCGGCGGCTTCACATCACCACCCGCCCCAGCGCGCGGCGAGCGCGGCGAGCATCGCGATCCCGGCCGTTTCGGTGCGCAGCACGCGCGGGCCGAGCAGGATGGACGCGAAACCGCGCTCGCGCGCGGCCTCCTCTTCGTCCGGCGCGAGCCCGCCTTCCGGGCCGATCAGCAGCGTGACGCCGCCCACGGGCGGCGTGCCCGGCAGATCGGCGAAGCCGACGCTCGCGCGCGGCGACAGCATCAGGCGCAGTTCGTCGGGCGCCGATGCGGCGGGCAGGGCGGCGAGCCACGCGTGGAAATCGCGGACGGGCGCGACGTTCGGCACGCGATTGCGCCCGCATTGCTCGCACGACGCGCGCACGACGCCCTGCCAATGCGAGACGCGCTTTTGCGCGCGCTCGCCACACAGGCGCACGACGCCACGCGCGGTCGACAGCGGCGCGATCGCCGCCGCGCCCAGCTCGACCGCCTTCTCGATCAACCAATCCATCTTGTCGCCGCCCGCGATGCCCTGCGCGAGCGTAATCCGGTACGGCGCCTCGACATCGGCGGGCGCGAACGCGCCGATGCGCACGAGCGCCGCGCGCTTGTCGAGCTCGACGATTTCCGCCCGATACTGGCCGCCCGCGCCGTTGAAGAGCGTGATCGCATCGCCTGTCGCGAGGCGCAGCACCTGGACGTGACGCGCGACGTCGGCGGGCAGCGCGAGCGTCGCGTCGCTTTGCAGCTTGGCGTCGACGAAAAAGCGCGGAATGGCGGACGTGCTCGCCGTCATGCGGCAATGCGCCGCGCGAGCGCCCAGCGGTACCCGTCGAGATCCTCGATCTGCGCGAAGCGATCGCCCCAGAACTGGTCTTGCGGCGCGGTCAGCGATTTCGCGCCCGCGTCGAGCGCGCGTCCGTAGGTCGCATCGACGTCGTCGACATACAGATAGAACGACTGCGGCGCGGTCGCGCCCGAATTTTTCGGCGTGCGGGCCGTCGAGCCGAACGCGCCCTCGGGCGCGAACATCACGATCAGCTGGCCGCGGTACGACATCTCGACGTGCATGATCGCGCCGTCTTCGTCGATCAAATCGCGCTTTTCGAAGCCGAATGCATCGCTAAAAAATTGAATTGACGCCTGCGCGCTGCGCACCGTCAGATAAGGGGTCAACCATGGCACGTCGGCCGGCCGTGGGTCGGTCATACGGGTTCTCCTGCGGGAAAGGCGGGGCTTCGCCGAACTTAGCGATGCATGCCGAGAGTATCGCGCAGCGCGCGCGGCAGCGTGAAGAGTGCGGGATGCAGCTTCGCGTCGTAAAAGCGCAATCCGTCGATGCGCCGCTCGGCGAGCCGCTCTTCGATGTCGTGCGAGAACAGCGACGCCGCGTCGAGCGTATCGCTCGCGATCGCCATCAGCCACGGCGAGCCGTACAGCGGCACATGCGCGCACAGCGGCGCGACGACCGCGAAGCGCGTGCGAAGCGCGGCGAGCAGCGCCGTGATGCGCGCCCCGTGGAAGAGCGTTGAGCCGAGGTGCAGCGACACCGCGCCTTGCGGCGTCAGGATGCGCTTCAGGTGCGCGTAGAACTCGGGCGTGTAGAGGCTCGCAGCGGGGGAGTCGGGCGGCGTCAGGTCGAACACGGCGAGGTCGAAGTGCTCGCATGCGTGGTCGACGTAGCGTGCGGCGTCGCCGATCACGAGCTCGACGCGCGGATCGTCGAGCGCGCCCTGATGGACGTCGCCGAGAAAGTGGCGCGCCATGTCGACGACGGCCGGATCGAGCTCCGCGACGACGATCCGCTCGATGCACGGATGCTTGAGCAACTGGCGCGCGGCGCCGCCGTCGCCGCCGCCCAGCACGAGCGCTTTCCTGGGCGCCGGGTGCGCGAGCGCGGCCGGGTGCGTCATGCACTCGTGATAGACGAATTCGTCGCCGACCGACGTCATCGGCCGGCCGTCGAGCGTGAAGAGCCGTCCGAGCAGCGACGTTTCCCACACCTCGATTTCCTGATGCTCGGATGCGATGCGCGCGAGCCGCCGGGCGTTCGGAAAGCCGTAGGCGATGTCGGGGGTCGGATGGAAGAGGAGGGTGGAGCTCAAGGCGGCGGGTGCGGGTGGCGGGGCGGTTCGATGGTGAGAATTATAGAGGGTGGGAAGACGGACGAGAAACCGCGCGGACCGGCGGATTCGGACAAGGCCCGCACGGAGGGCATCTGTTAAAATGACGAGCTTTGCAGCCTCGTCCGTTTGCTTGTCCGCTTCGCGTCCTGCCGGCGCCGCACCACGCGCCGGGAACGGTTGGCCCGCGAGCTTTCGGATGCCGCCCGTGCCCCGTTTCCTCGACTCGTTCTCCGGACTCGACATGACGACTTCGTCTCCCGCTCCCACCACTTTGATGGCCAACGCGATCCGTGCGCTCGCGATGGACGCCGTTCAGCAAGCGAACTCCGGCCACCCCGGCATGCCGATGGGCATGGCCGAGATCGGCGTCGCGCTTTGGTCGCGCCATCTGAAACACAATCCGGCGAACCCGCACTGGGCCGACCGCGACCGCTTCGTGCTGTCGAACGGCCACGGCTCGATGCTGCTGTACGCGCTCCTGCACCTGACGGGCTACGCGCTGCCGATCGAGGAGCTCAAGAACTTCCGCCAACTGCACTCGAAGACGCCGGGCCACCCGGAATACGGGATCACGCCGGGCGTCGAGACGACGACGGGCCCGCTCGGCCAGGGTCTCGCGAACGCGGTCGGCATGGCGCTCGGCGAGGCGCTGATGGCGGGCGAATTCAACCGCGACGGCGCGAAGATCGTCGATCACCACACATACGTGTTCCTCGGCGACGGCTGCCTGATGGAAGGCATCTCGCACGAAGCCTGCTCGCTTGCCGGCACGCTGAAGCTGAACAAGCTGATTGCGCTGTACGACGACAACGGAATCTCGATCGACGGCGACGTCGTCAACTGGTTCCACGACGACACGCCGAAGCGCTTCGAGGCGTACGGCTGGAACGTGATTCCTGATGTGAACGGCCATGATGTCGACGCGGTCGACGCGGCGATCGCGAAGGCGAAGCAATCGGACAAGCCGACCCTCATCTGCTGCAAGACGCGCATCGGCAACGGCGCGGCGACGAAGGCGGGCGGCCATGACGTGCACGGCGCGCCGCTCGGCGCGGAGGAAATCGCGAAGACGCGCGAGGCGCTCGGCTGGAAGTGGGCGCCGTTCGTGATTCCGCAGGAAGTCTACGCGGCGTGGGACGCGAAGGAAGCGGGCAAGCGCAGCGAAGGAGACTGGAACGCGGCGTTCGCGCAATATCGCGCGAAGCACCCGCAGGAAGCGGCCGAATTCGAGCGCCGGATGGCGGGCAAGCTGCCCGCCGACTGGGCGGCGAAGGCAGCGGCGATCGTCGCCGGCGCGAACGAGCGCGCCGAGACGGTCGCGACGCGCAAGGCGTCGCAGCAGACGATCGAAGGGCTCGCCGCCGTGCTGCCCGAGCTGCTCGGCGGCTCGGCCGACCTGACGGGCTCGAACCTCACGAACTGGAAGGCGTCGAAAGCGGTGCGCGCGAACCAGGACGGCCCGGGCGTCGCGTGGGGCAACCACATCAACTACGGCGTGCGTGAGTTCGGCATGAGCGCCGCGATCAACGGCCTCGTGCTGCACGGCGGCCACAAGCCGTTCGGCGGCACGTTCCTGACGTTCTCCGACTACAGCCGCAACGCGCTGCGCGTCGCCGCGCTGATGAAGGTGCCGTCGATCTTCGTGTTCACGCACGATTCGATCGGCCTCGGCGAAGACGGCCCGACGCACCAGTCGGTCGAGCACGTCTCGAGCCTGCGCCTGATCCCGAACCTCGACGTCTGGCGTCCGGCCGATACGGTCGAGACGGCCGTTGCGTGGACCCACGCGGTGTCGCACCAGATCCCGTCGTGCCTGATTTTCAGCCGCCAGAACCTGGCGTTCAACGCGCGCACCGACGCGCAGATCGCGAACGTCGAGAAAGGCGGCTACGTGCTGCGCGACTGGAACGAAGAGATCGTCGCGCGCAAGGTCATCCTGATCGCGACGGGCTCCGAAGTCGAGCTCGCGATGAAGGCGGTCGAGCCGCTCGCGCAGCAGGGGATCGCCGCGCGCGTCGTGTCGATGCCGTCGACGACCGTGTTCGACCGGCAGGACGCCGAATACCGCGAGCGCGTGCTGCCGCACGGCGTGCGCCGCGTCGCGATCGAAGCGGGCGTCACCGGATTCTGGCGCAAGTACGTGGGCCTCGAGGGCGGCGTGGTCGGCATCGACACGTTCGGCGAGTCGGCTCCGGCTGGCGTGTTGTTCAAGCATTTCGGCTTCACCGTCGAGCACGTGGTCGAAACGGCGAAGGCGGTGCTCGCGTAATCCATTCCACGCCCGGACGGCCGCGCCCCGCGTCGGCCGGGCGCGCGTGAAGCTGCACGAAGTATTTTTTCAGCCATCAGGAGATACATCATGACGATTCGCGTTGCAATCAACGGTTACGGCCGCATCGGCCGCAACACGCTGCGCGCTTTCTACGAAAACGGCAAGAAGCACGATCTCGAGATCGTTGCGATCAACGATCTGGGCGACGCGAAGACCAACGCGCACCTGACGCAGTACGACACGGCGCATGGCAAGTTCCCGGGCGAAGTGAAGGTCGACGGCGACTACCTCGTCGTCAACGGCGACAAGATCCGCGTGCTCGCGAACCGCAATCCGGCCGAGCTGCCGTGGGGCGAGCTGGGCGTCGACGTCGTGATGGAATGCACGGGCTTCTTCACGACGAAGGAAAAGGCGAGCGCGCACCTGAAGGGCGGCGCGAAGAAGGTGATCATCTCGGCGCCGGGCGGCAAGGACGTCGACGCGACGATCGTCTACGGCGTGAACCACGACGTGCTGAAAGCCGAGCACACGGTGATCTCGAACGCATCGTGCACGACGAACTGCCTGGCTCCGCTCGTCAAGCCGCTGAACGACAAGATCGGCCTCGAAACCGGCCTGATGACGACGATCCACGCGTACACGAACGACCAGGTGCTGACGGACGTCTATCACGAAGACCTGCGCCGCGCGCGCTCGGCGACGCACAGCCAGATCCCGACGAAGACGGGTGCGGCGGCCGCGGTCGGCCTCGTGCTGCCGGAACTGAACGGCAAGCTCGACGGCTACGCGATTCGCGTTCCGACCATCAACGTGTCGATCGTCGACCTGTCGTTCATCGCGAAGCGCGACACGACGGCCGAGGAAGTCAACGCGATCATGAAGGAAGCGTCGGAAGGCGCGCTGAAGGGCATCCTCGGCTACAACGATGCGCCGCTGGTCTCGATCGACTTCAACCACAACCCGGCTTCGTCGACGTTCGACGCGACGCTGACGAAGGTGTCGGGCCGTCTCGTCAAGGTGTCGAGCTGGTACGACAACGAGTGGGGCTTCTCGAACCGCATGCTGGATACGGCGATCGCACTCGCGAACGCGAAGTAAGCCCGTCGAGCGACGCCCGTTTCCGCGCGCCGACGGCGCGCCGGAAGCGGCGGCTCGAACGAACCGCGCCGATCAGTTTTCACCGGCGCGGTTTTTTTTCGTCGAGCGGTGTTGCTGTTCGGCGGCGCTGGGCGTGGCGATCGTCGTCACGCTGTTTCCGGCACGTGCATCGTGTTCCACGCGGGCAACGACAATCCGATGCCAGATGCCTGACGCCCGATGCCCGACGCCCGACGCCCGATGCCCGACGCCCAACGCCCAACGCCCAACGCCCAACGCCCAACGCCCGACGCCCGACGCCAAGTGCTCGGCGTCCGGGCCCGATACCCGGACCCACCCGTCAGCGGGCGGCGCGCCTCACGCGCATGCCATGCGTCACGCACCACAGCGCGACGAGCATGCTCGACAGCGCGCCGCCCGCGGTGCACACGCCGCGCCAGCCGTCGAAGCGGTACGCGGCGCTCGCGACGGCCGACCCGAGCGCGCCGCCGATGAAGTAGCTCGTCAGATAGACGGTCGTGATGCGGCTGCGCGCGTCGGTGGCGAGCGCATAGATGACGCTCTGGTTCGAGATGTGCAGCCCTTGCACGCCGACGTCGAGCAGCAGAATCCCCGCGACGAGCGCGACGAGCGACTGCGCGCCCGCCGCGATGAATGCGAAGGACACGAGCACGGCGGCCGCGAAGAGGCCCGTCGCCGCATGGGCGTGGCCGCGATCGACGAGCCGGCCCGCCGCGCCCGCCGCGAGCGCGCCCATCGCGCCGACGACGCCGAACAGACCGATCGCGCCTTCGCTGAAGCGATAGGGCGGCGCGCTCAAGAGGAACGTGAGGCCCGTCCACAGCAGGCTGAAGCACGCGAACACGAGCGCGCCGTAGGCGGAGCGCAGCGCGAGCGTCGGCTCGCTGCGCACGAGCGTCGCGAGCGAGCCCATCAGCTTTCGATAATCGAGGCGCTCCGTGCGGCGATCCTTCGGCAGTTTCGTCGCGAGCACGCCGGCGAGCGCGAGCACGAGCGCCGCCGCGATCGCATAGACGGCGCGCCAGCCGAGCCAGTCGGCGATCGCGCCCGACACGACGCGCGCGAGCAGGATGCCGAGCAAGAGGCCGCTCATCACGGTGCCGACCGCGCGGCCGCGCGATGCGTCGTCGGCGAGCGATGCGGCGAACGGCACCAGCAACTGCGTCGAGCACGTGACGAAGCCGACACATACGTTCGCCGCGATGAAGAAGCCGTAACTCGTGCTCGACGCGACCGCGACGAGCGCGACGACGTTCGCGCACAGCAGCCGCACGATCAGCGTGTGGCGATTGACGACGTCGCCGAGCGGCACGACGACGAGCAGGCTGCACGCATAGCCGAGCTGAGTCAGCGTGACGAGATAGCCGAGCTCGGCCGGCTTGCGCCCGAAGCTCGATGCGATCGCCGCGAGGAGCGGCTGCGAGTAGTAGAGGTTGCCGATGACGATGCCGCAAGCGCACGCGAACAGCAGCGTCATCCCGCGCGTCAGCGCGGGCGGGGTGGCGGTGACGGAATTCATGGGGCGCGTAGCGAAAAAGGACGGAGTCGGGAGAGACGAACGAAACCGAAGCGAGCGGCGCGCGCGGTGGGCCGCGTGAAGCCGGCCCGCCGCGGCGCGCTGCACATCGGAACGGCGATCAGAACGGCCTCGTCGGCAGATATTTGCCGTCGAGCGTGATGACGGCGCGCGAGCCGCCTTCGGGATCGTCGACCTTCTTGATGTCGAGCTTGAAGTTGATCGCGCTGACGATGCCGTCGCCGAACTGCTCGTGGATCAGCGCCTTCAGCGTCGAGCCGTAGACCTGCACGATCTCGTAGAAGCGGTAGATCGTCGGATCGGTCGGGATGCCGCCCGGGATGCTGCCGCGCACGGGGATCGTCTGCAGCAGGCGCACTGCGTCGTCTTCGAGGCTGAGCTTCGCGGCGACGACGCGCGCGGCGTCGCCGGGCAGCGGATGCTGGCCGAGCAGCGCAGCCGTCGTGAACGCGACGCTCAGGCCGGTGCCTTCGTTGATCTGCTCGAACGTGAGGTTCTTGCGCGTCTTCGCGTCGACGATGCGATCGGTGAGCGCCTGACGCGCGGATTGGCTGTGTTGCGATTGGGTCATGTGGACTCCTTGCGGTGAGGGATCGGTAAGGGGATGGAGAGTGCTGCAGCGGGACGCGACACGTTGCGTGACTTGCGTCACATGCCACATGCCACGCGTCACGCGTCACGCGTCACGCGGCGCGATCGAGCCGCCGCCGCGTCGCACGCACGTCCGGATGGTCGGCGAGCGAGACGAAGCGGCCCGTCGCGCCGTCGAGCGCGTCGATCGAGCCGGTTTCGATGTCGTACACCCAGCCGTGCAGCGCGAGGCGCCCTTGCTCGAGCGCGAGCCGCACGGAAGGGTGCGTGTTGAGATTCGCGAGCTGCGCGACGACGTTTTCGCGCACCATCGAATCGACGCGCGCCTGTTCGCCTGCATGCTCGCGCGCTTCGTTCACGCATTTCGCGGCGTCCGCGTAGCGCAGCCAGCCGCGCACGGCGGGCAGATGGTCGAGGCATGCGCACGACGCGATCGCGGTCATCGCGCCGCAGTCCGAGTGGCCGCACACGACGACGTCGGCGACTTCGAGCACGGCCACTGCGTATTCGACGGACGCCGACACGCCGCCCGGCTCGGGGCCGAACGACGGCACGATGTTGCCCGCGTTGCGGATCACGAACAGGTCGCCCGGTTCGCGCTGCGTGACGAGCTCGGGCACGAGACGGCTGTCCGAGCACGAGATGAACAGCGCGCGCGGCCGCTGGCTCGCGGCGAGGCGCTTGAACAGTGCGGAGCGCTGAGGAAACGCGTCGCGCTGGAACTTCAGAAATCCTTCGATGATGTCCTGCATCGTGTGCTCCTTGATCGATGGCGAGAGCCGTTGACCGAAGGATGAGGTAAACGATTCATAGCGTCCAAGACCGGTTTATTATTGTTCGTATAGGAAAAACCAATACATGGGACGCGATGCTGCTCCGACATATTCGCTATTTCCTCGCCGTCGCCGAGCAGGGGAATTTCACGCGCGCGGCCGAGGCGCTGCACGTGTCGCAGCCGACGCTGTCGCAGCAGATCCGTCAGCTCGAGGACACGCTCGGCGTGCAACTGTTCGACCGCTCGGCGCGCACGGTACGGCTGACCGAGTTCGGCGCCGCGTATGCGCGGCATGCGCGGGCCGCGCTGCAGCAGCTGGAGGCCGGGCGGCGTGCGGTGCATGACGTCGAGAATCTTCAGAGCGGGTTGCTGCGGCTCGCAATGACGCCGACCTTCTCCGCATACCTGATCGGCTGGCTGATCGATGGTTTCAACGCGCGCTATCCGAACCTGAAGCTGACGATCCGCGAGATGCCGCAGGAGCAGATCGAGCCGCTGCTCGCCGACGACGAGCTCGACGTCGGGATCGCGTTCGACCCAACGCAGTCGCCGGAAATCGAAGCGACGCCGCTGTGGATCGAGACGCTCGCGCTCGTCGTCGGCCGCGATCACCGATATGCGCGGCGCCGCAAGCCGCTTTCGCCCGGCGAGGCCGGCGACGAGCCGCTGATTCTACTGAGCCGCGCGTTCGCGACGCGCAGCAAGGTCGATCAGTATTTCCATCGCAACGGCGTGACGCCGCGCGTCGCGATCGAGGTGAACTCGATCAGTGCGATGCTCGAGATGGTGCGCGGCGGCCGGATCGCGACGGTGTTGCCGTCGGCGATCGCCGCGCGTCGTGACGACTTGCGCGCGATCCGGCTCGAGCCGCCGCTGCCGCGGCGCACCGCCGCGCTGCTGACGCGCAAGGGCGGTTATCGAAGCGCGGCGATGCGTGCGTTCATCGACTACGCGCTGGCGAGGCGGCATGAAGTCGGCAAGAACGGCGGCGCGTCCAGGGGCGACGAGGCGTCGGGGGACGACGAATAGGCGCGAAGCGCACCGAGCCTCGCGCGTGCCCCCTTCTTGCGGCACGTTCAATCAGAGAGGCGGTAACGAGGGGTGAAGCGGTTTCGATACGCGATTCGCCACGAAAACATGAGGAATCCGAGGCATCGCGCAATGCGTGCATCGTTGTTGCCGACCGCCGACCGCCGACCGCCGACCGCCGCGCCGAACCGTCGAAGACGGCGCGCGAAGCCGAGCGATCCGTGGAGAGAGAGGCAGCGGAAAGCGTGTGCGTTGAGCGCGCCGCCGCACGTTTCGACGACGCGAAACGCACGAACTGCCGGCGCGCCGCGCGTCAGCCCTTCGGCGTCGGAAAGAACACGCCGGCGCGCCGCGCGGCGTTCGAGATGTGCGCTTCGATCGCCGCGCCCGCCGCGGCGGGGTTCCTCGCGATCAGCGCGTCGAGAATCGCGCGATGCTCGTGATACGTCGACAGCACGAGCTCGCGCCGATAGAACGGCATCCGCTGGCTTTCCTTCATGATGTCCGCGCTGCCGCGCAAGATCGACTCGATCGCCGCGTTCCCGGCAAGATTGACGATCCGCATGTGGAAGTCGAAGTCGAGCTGCGACGCGTAGTCGAGCTCGTCGTTCGCGAGCGCTTCCTGCAGCGCGGCGACGTTCTCCTCGAACCACGCGAGATCCTGCTCGCTGACGGCGAGCGCGGCCATCCGCGCGGCGAAGCCTTCGAGCGCGTAGCGCATCTGATAGGTGTCGGGCAGCGACGATTGCTCGGCGAAGCGCCAGGCGTGCGCGGCGTTCGCCTGCGCGCTCTCGACGTACACGCCCTTGCCCGGACGGATGCGCAGCATCCCGAGCGCTTCGAGCGTCGACAGCGCCTCGCGCAGCGACGCGCGGCTGATCTCCAGTTCTTCCGACAATTGACGTTGCGCGGGCAACAGGCTGCCGACGGGATAGAAGCCGCTTTCGATCCGGTCGCGGATCGTGGCGATGGCAGCGTCGGTGACGGTGTGCGGAACGTTCTTCATGCGATTGTTCGATTGCGCGGTCTGACCGGCATTGTAAACCGCCCCCGGCGCGCGCGCTCCCGCTTCGGGAAAGCGATGATCCGGCGTGCGCCGCTGCATCGAAACCGCAGCCGAAAAGCGCGGGTAATCCCTATTTCTGGCGTTCTTGACTCGACTATATCGGCTTCCTACTATCGTCCATAACAGTACTGGTCGGACCAGTATGAACAGACGAATCCGCAACCGTTGTGCCGGGAGAGCGCCGTGTCGAAGTTTCTCAATTCGCTATTTGGTCGAGTGGTCATCGCGCTTTTGATCGGCGTGGCGCTCGGCGCCTTTTTTCCGCACTTCGCGCAGTCGCTGCGACCGTTGGGTGACGGATTCCTGAAGTTGATCAAGATGGTGATCGGGCCGATTGTGTTTTGCGTCGTCGTGAGCGGCATGGCGAACGCGGGCGATCTGAAGAAGGTCGGCCGCGTCGGCCTGAAGGCCATCGTCTACTTCGAAGCGATGACGACGCTCGCGCTCGGCATCGGCCTCGTGCTCGCGTATCTGACGAAGCCGGGCGTCGGGATGAACGTCGATCTGCACACGCTCGATCCCGCGTCGCTCGCCGATTACGCGAAGAACGCGCAGAGCCTGAAGGATACGGCCGGCTATCTGCTGAAGATCATCCCCGAGACCGCGTTCGACGCGTTCGCGAAGGGCGACATCCTGCAGATCCTCGTGTTCTCGGTGTTGTTCGGCTCCGCGCTGTCCCTCCTCGGCGACAAGGCGAAGCGCGTGAACACGCTGATCGACGAATTCACGCAAGTGTTCTTCCGCGTGATGGGCTTCATCATCAAGCTTGCGCCGCTCGGCGTGCTCGGCGCGATCGCGTTCACGACCGGCAAGTACGGCGTCGCGTCGCTCAAGCAGCTCGGGCTCCTCGTGATCGTGTTCTACGTGAGCTGCGCCGCGTTCGTCGCGATCGTGCTCGGCGCGGTGATGAAGCTCGCGGGCTTCTCGGTGTTCAAGCTGATCCGCTACCTGCGCGAAGAGCTGCTGATCGTGCTCGGCACCGCGTCGTCGGACGCCGTGCTGCCGCAGGTGATGCGCAAGCTCGAATGGCTCGGCGTGAAGGATTCGACGGTCGGCCTCGTGATCCCGACCGGCTACTCGTTCAACCTCGACGGCTTCTCGATCTACCTGACGCTCGCCGTGCTCTTCATCGCGCAGGCGACCAACACGCCGCTGTCGATGCACGACCTGATCGTCGTGCTGCTTGTATCGCTCATCACGTCGAAGGGCGCGCACGGAATCCCCGGCTCGGCGATCGTGATTCTCGCCGCGACGCTGTCGGCGATCCCCGCGCTGCCCGTGCTCGGCCTCGTGCTGATCCTGCCCGTCGACTGGTTCGTCGGCATCGCCCGCGCGCTCACGAACCTGCTCGGCAACTGCGTCGCGACGATCGTCGTCGCCGTGTGGGAGAACGACATCGACAAGGTCCGCGCGAAGCGCGTGCTGAACGAGGAACTGCGCTACGTGCCGGCGGGCGAGGAAGGCGCGAGCGGCGCGAGCGGCGCGATCGCGGACGGCGGCGCGCGCGCGCTCTGACGCCGGCCGCCCGGCATCGCGCGCAGGCGCGGCGGTTCGCGCCGGCGCTTTATTTTTTCCGGTTTTCCGGTTTTCGGCTTTTCGGATGCACACCCAACAATAGGAGACGACATGGCCGCCCCGATTCTCGATCCGAACGCGCCAGCGTTCACGCGCCGCTACATGAATCTCGCCGATCCGCGCCTGGGCGCGAAGGCGCTCTTCGCGAGCGACGAATTCTTCGCGCCGAAGGAGCGGATGCTCGATCCGGAGCCCGCCGTGTTCATCCCCGGCAAGTACGACGACCACGGCAAGTGGATGGACGGCTGGGAGACGCGCAGAAAGCGCACGACGGGCCACGACTTCTGCGTAGTGAGGCTTGCGCGGCCGGGCGTCGTGCACGGCGTCGATCTCGACACGAGCCACTTCACCGGTAATTTTCCGCCCGCCGCGTCGATCGACGCGTGCGTGTCGGATACGGCCACGCCGCCCGACGACGCCGACTGGCAGGCGCTCGTGTCCGCGACGACGCTGTCGGGCAACCAGCATCACTACGTCGAGGTGAGCAATCCGCAGGCTTATACGCACCTGCGCGTCAACCTGTATCCGGACGGCGGGCTCGCGCGGCTGCGCGTGTACGGCCAGCCGCAGCGCGACTGGCGCCGCGCGTCGAGCGGCGAGCGCGTCGATCTCGCCGCGATCGAGAACGGCGCGTACCTCGTCGCCGCGAACAACGAGCACTTCGGGCCGGCGTCGCGGATGCTGATGCCCGGGCGCGGCGTGAACATGGGCGACGGCTGGGAGACCCGCCGCCGCCGCGAGCCCGGCAACGACTGGGCGATCGTCGCGCTCGCGCGGCCGGGCGTGATTCGCACGGTCGAAGTCGATACCGCGCACTTCAAGGGCAATTTTCCGGACCGCTGCTCGCTGCAGGCGGCGCGCGTCGCGGGCGGCACCGACGCGTCGCTCGTCACGCAAGCGATGTTCTGGCCGGCGCTGCTTCCCGAGCAGCCGCTCAAGATGGACAGCGTGCACACGTTCGAGGCGGAGCTCGCCGCGCTCGGTCCCGTCACGCACGTGCGCTTCAACATCCATCCGGACGGCGGCGTGTCACGGCTGCGCCTCTGGGGCGAGCTCGCGTAACGGAGGATGCGCATGGAAATGGTGCATACCCTGCGCCTCGAGCGCCTGACGCGGGAAGCGTTCGCGCCGTTCGGCGACGTGATCGAGCTGGCCGGCGCGCGCCGCATCCTGATCAACGGCGGGACGACCGAGCGCTTTCACGATCTCGCGTCGATCGACGTTGCCGAAGCGGGCGGGCGGCCGCTCGTCAGCCTATTTCGCGCGCAGCCGCGCGCGTGGCCGATCGAGATCGACATGATGGAGCGCCATCCGCTCGGCAGCCAGGCGTTCGTGCCGCTCGCGGCGGTCGCGCGCTACGCGATCGTCGTCGCGCCGGCCGGCGAATTCGATCCGACCCGGATGCGTGCGTTTCTTGCGCAAGGCTGGCAAGGCATCAATTACGCGAAGGGCGTGTGGCACCATCCGCTCCTCGCGCTCGACGCGCTCAGCGACTTCGTCGTGGTCGACCGCGGCGGCGCGCAGCCGAACTGCGACGAGATCGCGCTCGATGCGCGCTGGCGGCTCGTCGCGGGCGACGCGCACGCGAACGCCGCCTGACGCGCACGCTGCGTGCGACGCAAAAAGGCCCGGTCAGGCTTGCGCCGGCCGGGCCTTTCGCATGCGCGGCGGGCATGCCGCGCCGCAAGCGTTCAGGTTGCGCTCAGTGCTTGCGATACGGGCAGTTTTCCGTCGTGCACGAGCCGTACATCGCGAGCGAATGCTCCTGCAGCTTGAAGCCGCGTTCCTTTGCGATCGATTGTTGACGGGTTTCGATCTCGGCGTCGAAGAACTCTTCGACGCGGCCGCAGTCGAGGCACACGAGGTGGTCGTGGTGCGAGCCTTCGTTCAGCTCGAACACGGCCTTGCCGGATTCGAAGTTGCTGCGCGACAGCAGACCCGCCTGCTCGAACTGGGTGAGCACGCGGTAGACGGTCGCGAGGCCGATGTCGAGTTCCTCGTGCAGCAGGTTGCGATAGACGTCTTCAGCCGTCAGGTGGCGCACCGGGCTCTGCTGGAAAATTTCGAGAATCTTGAGGCGCGGTAGGGTGGCCTTGAGCCCGATGTTTTTGAGATCGGTGGGATTGGTCATGGCTAGGCGTCCCTAGAGTACAATGCAGGGCTTCAATAGTACCGGCTTTTCGCCTTTTCAGTCATCTGTGACATTCTCGCGCGGCCTCGGACAAGGGCCAGCACGGTGAGGGAAATGATTCCAAGATCTCTTTTGCAACTTCAGAGGAGCCGCATGCGGAGCACCGTCATCGCAGCTGTCGCCGTGGTCGGACTGGCCGCCTGTTCGTCGTACGACAGCGTGACTCAGCGGATCGCTCAGAGCATCACGCCATATCGGATCACCGTCGTCCAGGGCAATTTCGTGTCGCAGGAAAAGGCCTCGCAGCTACAGGCCGGCATGTCGCGGGACCAGGTGCGCACGCTCCTCGGCACGCCGCTTCTGACCGACATGTTCCATGCGGATCGCTGGGATTACATCTTCTACTTCAAGCGCGGCTCGACGTCGGTCGTCCAGCAGCGCGATCTCGTGCTGAACTTCTCGGGCGACCGCCTCGCGAGCTGGTCGGGCGCCGACAACCTGCCGTCCGAGCTCGATCTGCTCGCCGACATCGACGGCGATCGCCGCGGCAAGAAGGCGAAGAAGGCGGCAGCCGCCGTGGCCGCGAGCGCCGCCGCGTCGGAAGTCGCCGCGGCCGCTCCGGCTCCCGAAGCCGAGCAGGCGGCGGACCAGAACGACGCGAACGCGCAGGCGGCGCGCGCGGCGAACCGCGCGACCGCGCAGGTGTCGGGCCAGGGCGGCGCAGCAGGCCGCTTCTCGCCGTCCGCGCAGGCTGCGCTGAACGCGCCGACCCCGGGCGGCCTGCCGCCCGGCGCGGCGCCCGCGATCCAGCCGCAGTTCCAGTTCCATCGTCCGCCTCCGCCGCCGACGCCCGGCGGCGCGAGCCAGCCGGTCGGCCCGCAGGGCGCCGACAGCCTGCCGAACCAGCCGCTCACGGCGCCGGCGCCCGCATCCGGCGTGCCGGGAACGGGCGGTTGATCCGGCGTCCGAATCAAACCGGGGCGGCACGCGCCGCCCGTCTTTCATTCGTAGCAGGTAGCGCATGTCGTCCATGAAGATTGCGATTGCTGGTGCATCGGGCCGGATGGGCCGGATGCTGATCGAGGCGGTGCTCGCCGCACCCGACGCGACGCTCGTCGGCGCGCTCGACCGCGCGGGTTCGCCGCAGCTCGGCCAGGACGCGGGCGCGTTCCTCGGCACGCAAACCGGCGTCGCGCTCACCGACGATATCGAGCGCGTGTGCGCCGAGGCCGACTACCTGATCGATTTCACCCGCCCCGAAGGCACGCTCGTCCACCTGGACGCGGCGCTGCGCCACGACGTGAAGCTCGTGATCGGCACGACGGGCTTCAGCGAGCCGCAGAAGGAGAGTCTGCGCGCGGCGGGCGAGAAGATCGCGCTCGTGTTCTCGGCGAACATGAGCGTCGGCGTGAACGTCACGACAAAGCTGCTCGAATTCGCGGCGAAGCAGTTCGCGCAGGGCTACGACATCGAGATCATCGAGGCGCACCATCGGCACAAGGTCGACGCGCCGTCCGGCACCGCGCTGATGATGGGCGAGACGATCGCGACCGCGCTCGGCCGCTCGCTCGACGATTGCGCGGTCTACGGCCGCCACGGCGTGACGGGCGAGCGCGATCCTTCGACGATCGGCTTCTCGGCGATCCGCGGCGGCGACATCGTCGGCGACCACACGGTGCTTTTCGCCGGCATCGGCGAGCGCATCGAGATCACGCACAAGTCGGCGAGCCGCGTGTCGTATGCGCAGGGCTCGCTGCGCGCGGCGCGCTTCCTCGCCGGCCACGCGACCGGCTTCTTCGACATGCAGGACGTGCTCGGCCTGCGCTGAGCGTCACTCCGCGGGCACCGATGGCGACCCCGACCGGCATCCTCCATTACCTCGAGAGCGGCGACGCGGTCACGCACGCGGTCGCGTACGTGCTCCTCGCGATGTCGGTCGCGAGCTGGTGCTTCCTGCTCGTGAAGGCGTGGGTGCTCGTGCGCGCGAAGCGCCAGGGGCCTGCCGCGCTCGCCGCGTTCTGGCGGGCGGCGACGCTCGACGACGGGATCGCCGCACTGCGCGCGACCGACAAGGAGCGTGTGTTCGCGCCGCTCGCGGAAGCCGCGCGCGACGCCGACATCGCGTCGCGCACCGAGCCGCAGGCGCTCGCCGCCCGCGTCGAGCGCGGCGAGCGGGTGCTGCGCGCGCTGCGCCACGCGCTGCGCACGTCGCAGCGGCGGCTCGAGTTCGGCCAGGTGCTGCTCGCGTCGATCGGCAGTACCGCGCCGTTCGTCGGCCTGCTCGGCACGGTCTGGGGGATCTATCACGCGCTCGGCAGCATCGCGGCGAGCGGGCAGGCGCAGATCGAGAACGTCGCCGGCCCGGTCGGCGAGGCGCTCATCATGACCGCGTTCGGCCTCGTCGTCGCGATTCCGGCGGTGCTCGCGTACAACATTCTCGGGCGGCTCGTGCGCCAGCTCGTCGAGGAGCTCGACGGCTTCGCGCGCGATCTGCACGTATTCGTCTGCGGCGAGCCGGCCGCCACCCCGGCCGCCGACTCGGCCGCCACCGCTTAGGCGGCGTTTCGATCCCGATCCAGCGAGGAGGGCGGCATGGCGTTCGGCGGACTCGATCACCAGCACACATCGCAGCCGATGGCGGACATCAACATGACGCCGCTCATCGACGTGATGCTCGTCCTGCTCGTCATCTTCATCATCACGGCGCCGCTCCTCACGCACGCGATCCGGCTCGATTTGCCGAAGGTCGCGGCGGCGCCTGCGCGCGAGACGCCAGAGACGATCACGGTGTCGATCGATGCGGCGGGCAAGCTGTACTGGGACGACGCGCCCGTCGCGTCCGACGCGCTCGCCGCACGGCTGCGCGACGCGGCGGCGGGCGGCAAGGACCCGGAGCTGCATCTGCGCGCCGCACGCGACACCCGCTACGACACGATCGCGCAAGTGATGGGCGCGGCGCAGCGGGCGGGCATCGCACGGATCGGCTTCGTCACCGACGCGTCCGCGCGGCCGTCGCCGCAGCCGCAATCGCCGCTCGCGCCGTCCGCGCCGCGCTGATCACCGCCCCCCGCTGCGCGGACGGCCTTGCCGGCCGGCTCGGACGGTATAATCGACGTTTTCCCCGCGCCGCCCCCGGCCGCCGGGGAAGCGCGACTTTCGATCCACTCGAGCGCGCGTGCGCTCGGCTCATCGCGTCGCGCGCCGCTCAACGCCCAGCCCGAACCATAACCATGCACGAAAGATACGTACCCGCCGACGTCGAAGCCGCCGCCCAGAGCGACTGGCGCGCAGCCGATGTCTACCGTTCGAAAGAGGACACGGAGCGCAAGAAGTTCTACTGCGTGTCGATGCTGCCTTATCCGTCCGGCAAGCTGCACATGGGTCACGTGCGCAACTACACGATCAACGACGTGATGTACCGCTATCTGCGGATGAACGGCTACAACACGCTGATGCCGATGGGTTGGGACGCGTTCGGGATGCCGGCCGAGAACGCCGCGATGGCGAATGGCGTGCCGCCCGCGCAGTGGACGTACGACAACATCGCGTACATGAAGAAGCAGATGCAGTCGATGGGTCTCGCGATCGACTGGTCGCGCGAGGTCACGACCTGCAAGCCCGACTACTACAAATGGAACCAGTGGCTGTTCCTGAAGATGCTCGAGAAGGGCATTGCGTACAAGAAGACGGGCACCGTGAACTGGGACCCGGTCGACCAGACCGTGCTCGCGAACGAGCAGGTGATCGACGGGCGCGGCTGGCGCTCGGGCGCGCTCGTCGAGAAGCGCGAGATCCCGATGTACTACATGCGGATCACGCAGTACGCGGACGAGCTGCTGAACGATCTCGACGGCCTCGGCTGGCCCGAGCGCGTGAAGATCATGCAGCAGAACTGGATCGGCAAGAGCTTCGGCGTGAACTTCGGCTTCCCGTACGAGCTCGACGGCGAGAAGAAGCTGCTGCGCGTGTTCACGACGCGCGCCGACACGATCATGGGCGTCACGTTCTGCGCGATCGCGGCCGAGCATCCGCTCGCGTCGCATCTCGCGCGGGATTTGCCCGAGCTGCAGGCGTTCATCGACGAATGCAAGCGCGGCGGCGTCGCCGAGGCCGACATCGCGACGATGGAGAAGAAGGGCGTCGCAACGGGCTTTACGGTATCGCATCCGCTGACGGGGGAGTCCGTCGAGGTGTGGGTCGGCAACTACGTGTTGATGAGCTACGGCGAAGGCGCGGTGATGGGCGTGCCCGCGCACGACGAGCGCGACTTCGCGTTCGCGAAGAAGTACGGTCTGCCGATCAAGCAGGTGATCGAGGTCACCGGCGAGGCGTACTCGACCGACGCCTGGCAGGAATGGTACGGCGACAAGACGCGCGCCGTCTGCGTGAACAGCGGCAAGTACAACGGCCTCGCATACGAAGCGGCCGTCGACGCGATCGCGGCCGACCTGAAGGCGGGCGGCTTCGGCGACAAGCAGGTCACGTATCGCCTGCGCGACTGGGGCATTTCGCGCCAACGCTACTGGGGCACGCCGATTCCGATCATCCACTGCCCGTCGTGCGGCGACGTGCCGGTGCCGGAGCAGGATCTGCCCGTCGTGCTGCCGGAAGACCTCGTGCCGGACGGCACGGGCAACCCGCTCGCGAAGTCCGAAGCGTTCGTGAACTGCACGTGCCCGGCATGCGGCGCGGCCGCGAAGCGCGAAACCGACACGATGGACACGTTCGTCGATTCGTCGTGGTACTTCTCGCGCTACGCGGCGCCGGACGCCGAGACGATGGTCGATGCGCGCACCGACTACTGGATGCCGATGGATCAATACATCGGCGGCATCGAGCACGCGATCCTGCATCTCTTGTACTCGCGCTTCTGGGCGAAGGTGATGCGCGACCTCGGCCTCGTGAAATTCGGCGAGCCGGCGAAGAACCTGCTCACGCAAGGGATGGTGCTCAACGAGACGTTCTATCGCGAGGACGCGTCGGGCAAGAAGACCTGGTACAACCCGGCCGACGTCACCGTGTCGTTCGACGACAAGGGCCGGCCTATCGGCGCGGTGCTGAAGTCGGACGACCAGCCGGTGGTGCTCGGCGGCATCGAGAAGATGTCGAAGTCGAAGAACAACGGCGTCGATCCGCAGATGCTGATCGATCATTACGGCGCCGACACCGCACGTCTTTTCACGATGTTCGCGGCGCCGCCCGAGCAGCAGCTCGAATGGTCGGGCGCGGGCGTCGAAGGCGCGAGCCGCTTCCTGCGCCGCGCGTGGGGCTTCGGCCATGCGAACGGCGACGCGCTCGCCGCGCGCGCGACATTCGACGCCGCGCAGCTCGGCGAAGCTGACAAGACGCTGCGCCGCGAGATCCACGGCGTGCTGAAGCAAGCCGACTTCGACTACCAGCGTCTGCAGTACAACACGGTCGTGTCGGCCGCGATGAAGATGCTGAACGCGCTCGAAGCCGCGAAGGGCGCGACGCCCGCCGTGCTGCGCGAAACTTACGGCGTGCTGCTGCGCGTGCTGTATCCGGTCGTGCCGCACATCACGTTCGAGCTGTGGAAGGTGCTCGCCTACGCGGACGAATTCGGTCCGATCCTCGACGCGCCGTGGCCGAAGGTCGACGAAGCCGCGCTCGAGCAGGCCGAGATCGAGCTCGTGCTGCAGGTGAACGGCAAGGTGCGCGGCGCACTGAAGGTCGCGAAGGACGCGACCCGCGACGCGATCGAGGCGGCGGCGGTCGCCGACGAGATGTTCGCGAAGTTCGCCGAAGGCAAGCCGGCGAAGAAGATCATTGTCGTGCCCGGTCGTCTCGTGAACGTCGTCGTCTGACGGCGCACGGCGGCGCAGGCACGCATCAGCAAGGAGCGAAGGTGATCCGCAGATCGTTTTTGATGCTCGTGGGCAGCGCGGTGCTGTTGTCCGCGTGCGGTTTCAAGCTGCGCGGGCAGCAGGACTACGCGTTCAAGCGCCTGTTCATCGCCGGTGCGCCGCCCGCCGCGGCGGCGCGGCTCACGCGCCTCGTCGAGGCCGGCAGCGACACGAAGCTCGTCAAGACGGCCGACGAGGCGGACGCGGTGCTGAACGTGTCCGAGTCGCGCGGGCAGGGCACGCTGACGCTCGACCGGTTCGGCACGGTCCAGGAGTACCAGCTCAACTACTCGCTGAACTACACGCTGTTCGGCAAGGACGGCACCGCGCTGATCCCGCCGAGCACGATCGCGCTCAACCGCGCGATGACGTACAGCGCGCAGTACACGAACGCGAAGGCGCAGGAGTCCGAGATCCTGTTCGCGGACATGCAGAACGACGCGATCGATCAGCTGATGCGCCGTCTCGCGATCGTGCGCTCGCTGCATCCGGAGCCGGGCCAGGGCGTGCCGGCTGTCGCGCCGCGCGCGCCGCTGCCGCCGCCGCCGCTGTGATCGCCGCGTTTTCCATGTCTTGTTCAACGATGAGCGCAGGAACCGATGCAACTGCGACTTGACGCGCTGGAGCCGCATCTCGCGAAAGGGCTCGCCGGACTGTACGTCGTCTATGGCGACGAGCCGCTGCTCGCGCAGGAGGCGTGCGACCGGATCCGCGCGGCCGCGCGCGCGGCGGGCTTCACCGAGCGCTCGGTGCATACCGTCGAGCGCGGCTTCGACTGGAGCACGCTGATCGGCGCGAGCCAGGCGATGTCGCTGTTCGGCGACCGGCAACTGGTCGAGCTGCGGATTCCGTCCGGCAAGCCCGGCAAGGACGGCGCCGACGCGCTGAAGACGCTCGCCGGCGCGGACAATCCGGACGTGCTGATGCTCGTCACGCTGCCGCGGCTCGATTCGGCGACGCAGAAATCCGCGTGGTTCACCGCGCTCCTGAACGCGGGCGTTGCACTCAAGGTCGATCCGGTCGACCGCGCACAATTGCCGAACTGGATCGGCCAGCGGCTCGCATTGCAGGGCCAGCGGGTCGCGCCGGGCGAGGACGGACGGCGCGCGCTCGCGTTCGTCGCCGAGCGCGTCGAGGGCAATCTGCTCGCCGCGCACCAGGAGATTCAGAAGCTCGGCCTGCTGTATCCGGCCGGCACGCTGAGGTTCGAGCAGATCCAGGATGCGGTGCTGAACGTCGCGCGCTACGACGTGTTCAAGCTCAATGAAGCGATGCTCGCGGGCGACGCCGCGCGGCTCGCGCGGATGATCGACGGCCTGAAAGGCGAGGGCGAGGCGCTCGTGCTCGTGCTGTGGGCGGTCGTCGACGAACTGCGCACGCTGCTCAAGATCAAGCGCGGCGTCGCGGCCGGCAAGCCGCTTGCCGTGCTCGTGCGCGAGAACCGCGTGTGGGGGCCGCGCGAGCGGCTCGTCGGGCCCGCGCTCTCGCGCGTGTCCGAAGCGGAGCTCGAGCACGCGCTCGCATTCGCCGCGCGGCTCGACCGGCAGGTCAAGGGGCTCGCCGCGGTGTCGCGCGGCCCGGCGCGCGGCGAGCCGCCGCCTGACCCGTGGGACGGCCTGTTCCAGCTCGCGATGACGGTCGCGCGCACGGCCGGACCAGGCGGCGACATGCCGCGCCGGCCAGCCTGAGCGCGCTTTCGCGCCGGCGCTTACAATCCGGCATGGGGCGGCTGCGCGTCGCCGCGCGGTTGCCGGCGCGGTGCACGGCGCCCGGCCTGCGGCCGGTATTCCGACAATCGTTTTTCCGCCGCTCGACGCGGCTTGCATTGCGAGTCTCACGATGGATATCGATCAGTACATGACGGACGTCGGCCGCCGCGCGCGGCGTGCCTCGCGCGCAATCGCGCGCGCGTCCACCGCTGCGAAGAACGCCGCGCTCGAAGCGGTCGCGCGGGCGATCGAGCGCGACGCCGACGCACTGAAGGCGGCCAACGCGCGCGACGTCGCACGTGCGAAGGAGAAGGGCCTCGACGCGGCGTTCGTCGATCGCCTGACGCTGTCCGACAAGGCGCTGAAGACGATGATCGAAGGATTGCGCCAGGTCGCGACGCTGCCGGATCCGATCGGCGAGATCAGCAACCTCAAGTACCGGCCGAGCGGCATCCAGGTCGGCCAGATGCGCGTGCCGCTCGGCGTGATCGGGATCATTTACGAATCGCGGCCGAACGTGACGATCGACGCGGCCGCGCTGTGTCTCAAGTCCGGCAACGCGACGATCCTGCGCGGCGGCTCAGAAGCGCTCGAGTCGAACACCGCGCTCGCGAAGCTGATCGGCGAGGGGCTCGAGGCCGCGGGGCTGCCGCAGGACGCGGTGCAGGTCGTCGAGACCGCCGATCGCGCGGCGGTCGGCAAGCTGATCACGATGATCGAGTACGTCGACGTGATCGTGCCGCGCGGCGGCAAGAGCCTGATCGAGCGCCTGATCAACGAGGCGCGCGTGCCGATGATCAAGCATCTCGACGGCATCTGCCATGTGTACGTCGACGATCGCGCGAACCTGACGAAGGCGCTCACCGTCTGCGACAACGCGAAGACGCACCGCTACGGCACGTGCAACACGATGGAGACGCTGCTCGTCGCGCGCGGGATCGCGCCCGCCGTGCTGTCGCCGCTCGGCCGGCTGTATCGCGACAAGGACGTCGAGCTGCGCGTCGATCCGGACGCGCGCGCGGTGCTCGAGGCGGCGGGCGTCGGCCCGCTCGTCGACGCGACCGAGGAGGATTGGCGCACCGAATATCTTGCGCCCGTGCTCGCGATCAAGATCGTCGACGGCATCGATGCGGCAATCGAGCACATCAATCATTACGGCTCCCATCACACCGACGCGATCGTCACCGAAGATCACGACCGCGCGATGCGCTTCCTGCGCGAAGTCGATTCGGCGAGCGTGATGGTGAACGCGTCGACGCGCTTCGCCGACGGCTTCGAGTTCGGCCTCGGCGCGGAGATCGGCATCTCGAACGACAAACTACACGCGCGCGGCCCGGTTGGGCTCGAAGGGCTCACGTCGCTGAAGTACGTGGTGCTCGGGCACGGCGAAGGGCGTCAGTGACGGAGGCGACCGATCGATGGCTATGCTCTGGGTCAAGACTTTCCATATCGTGCTGATCGCGTCGTGGTTCGCGGGGCTCTTCTATCTGCCGCGCATCTATGTGAACCTTGCGATGGAGACCGATCCCGCCGCGGTCCGGCGTCTGCTCGCGATGGCGCGCAAGCTGTTCCGCTTCATGACGATCATCGCGGTGCCGGCGCTCGCGTGCGGCCTGTGGCTGTGGCTCGTGATCGGCATCGGACAGGGGCAGGGATGGATACACGCGAAGCTCGCGGTCGTGCTGCTGCTCATCGTGTATCACGCGTACTGCGGGCATCTGCTGAAGGTGTTCGAGCGCGGCGAGAACCGCCGCTCGGACAAGTGGTATCGCGTGTTCAACGAACTGCCGGTGCTCGGGATGCTCGCGGCCGTCGCGCTCGCGGTGATCAAGCCGTTCTGAGCGCGGGCGGCGGGCGGCGTGGCCGCTGTCGCTGACCTGTCACGGTTTCGGCGGATTCGCCGTCTAGAAAGCCCCGGTCCCTGCGGCCGGGGTTTTTCGTTGGGAAATCGCGTCGGGCGAAGTGGCGGTGGCGCGCGTCGCATGGCTGTCGGGCTGTTGGCTCCGGCTCTGGCTCTGGCTCTGGCTCTGGCTCTGGCTCTGGCTCTGGCTCTGGCTCTGGCTCTGGCTCCGGCTCCGGCTCCGGCTCCGGCTCCGGCTCACGGCTCACGGCTCACGGCTCACGGCTCACAGCTCACAGCTCACAGCCGCGCGTCGGAATCGTTCTCGCGTGTGCGCCGCCTAGCCTTTCACGCCCTCGACGTCTCGCGCGATCTTTACCGCGTTCTTCGCCGCTTCCTTGGGCGCATCCTTCGCCGCTTTCGCATCGACGCCGATCCGCCGCCGCGTGATCGCCTCCTTCGCGCGGCCGAGCCGGTCGACGAGTTCGGGGCCGCGCCGCAGCGCGACGCCGACCGCGAGGATGTCGCCGATCGCGAGATGCGACATCCGCGAAGTCATCGGCGAGAACACGTCGGTTTCCTCGGCGACGTTCGACGCGAGGCTCACTGTCGAGAGCTGCGCGAGCGGCGAGTGGCTGTGCGTGATTGAAATCACTTTCGCGCCGCACGCGAGCGCCGCGCGCGCGGCGTCGACGATGTCGCGCGTGCGCCCGGTGTTCGAGATCGCGACGACGACGTCGTTCGCGCCGAGGAGCGCCGCCGACATCGAGAACGTGTGCGGATCCGAATACGCGACGCTCGGCACGCCGAGCCGGAAGAACTTGTGCTGGATGTCCTGCGCGGCGATGCCGGAGCCGCCCGCCCCATAGAACTCGATCCGCGACGCGCGCGACAGCAGCTCGATCGCATCGGCGACGCTCGTCGCCGACAGGCTGTTGCGCACCTCGATCAGCGCGCCGATCGTGCGATCGAACACCTTGCCGATGATGCCGGGCGCGCGCTCGTCGGGCTCGACGTCGCGATAGACTGACGCGACGCCCGGCGCGACGCTTTGCGCGAGCCGGATCTTGAACTCGCGAAAGCCGCTGCAGCCGAGCGCCTGGCAAAAGCGCGCGATCGTCGGCTGGCTCGCGCCCGCGAAGGCGGCCAGCTCGGTCATCGACAGATCAAGCACCTCGCGCGGCGCGGCGAGCACGAAGTCGGCAAGCTTGCGCTCGGACGGGCGGAGCTGGGCGCGGATTGCCTCGATACGGGGGAGCATGGTGCGAAAGGGCGCGTGGAATGACGGAATGGGCGCTAGTATCGCGATAGTTTTGTAGAAAATCTACAAGAATTTTCTAGCGATTCAAGTGGCGAAAGTTGCGATGGATCAGGGTTAACGCTAACAAATTATCCGGTATTTATAGGCCATAGCGTTTCGTTATCGATTCTCTTGCTGCGTTGCGAGATTGCGGGCATGTAGTTTTTCTACTAAACTCGCGCCGTTCGTCCGCCGAATCGGACGTCCCCACGATTCCAGCTTGCCGGCCTCGCCCGGCTCATGTGAGGAGCGCCCAGCATGGCCACGCTGCACCCCACTCTTGCGTCCGTCACCGAGCGCGTGATCGCGCGCAGCCGACCGACCCGCCAAGCCTATCTCGCTCGCATCGACGCCGCGCAAGGCCGCTTTCCGGCGCGCGGCGCGCTGTCGTGCGCGAACCTCGCGCACGGCTTCGCGGGCCTCGAAGGCAACGACAAGTTTGCGATCAAGGCGATCCGCGAGCCGAACATCGGCATCGTGTCGGCGTACAACGAGATGCTGTCCGCGCACGCGCCGTACAAGAACTTTCCCGACATCATCAAGGCGGCCGCACGCGAGCGCGGCGGCGTCGCGCAGTTCGCGGGCGGCGTGCCGGCGATGTGCGACGGCGTCACGCAGGGCAATCCGGGGATGGAGCTGTCGCTCTTCTCGCGCGAAGTGATCGCGATGAGCACGGCGGTCGCGCTCACGCACAACATGTTCGATGCGGCCCTTTGTCTCGGCATCTGCGACAAGATCGTGCCGGGCCTCTTGATCGGCGCGCTGCAGTTCGGCCATCTGCCGACGATCTTCGTGCCGGCGGGCCCGATGACGAGCGGCCTCTCGAACGACGACAAGGCGAAGATCCGCCAGCAGTTCGCGACCGGCCAGGTCGGCCGCGACGCGCTGCTCGAAGCGGAATCGGCCGCGTATCACGGCCACGGCACCTGCACGTTCTACGGCACCGCGAACAGCAACCAGATGCTGATGGAAGTGATGGGGCTGCATCTGCCGGGCGCCGCGTTCATTCATCCGCACACGCCGCTGCGCGACGCGCTGACGGCCGAAGCCGCGCGCCGCGCGCTCGATCTGACGGTCGAGCGCGGCAACTACACGCCGATCGGCCACGTGATCGACGAGAAGGCGATCGTCAACGGGATCGTCGCGCTGCTCGCGACGGGCGGCTCGACGAACCACACGCTGCACCTCGTCGCGATCGCGCGCGCGGCGGGCATCCTGATCGACTGGGACGACTTCGACGCGCTGTCGGCCGCGGTGCCGCTCCTCGCGAAGATCTATCCGAACGGCAAGGCCGACGTGAACCATTTCCACGCGGCGGGCGGCATCGCGTTCCTCGTGCGCAACCTGCTCGAAGGCGGGCTGCTGCACGAAGACGTGACGACGGTCGCGGGCAAGGGTCTCGCGCACTATACGCACGAGCCGCGCCTCATCGACGGCAAGCTGACGTGGGTGCCGGGCGTCGACGCGAGCGCCGACGACAAGGTGCTGCGGCCGATTGACGCACCGTTCCAGCCGGACGGCGGGCTGCGCCTGATGCAGGGGCGTCTCGGCCGCGGCGTGATCAAGATTTCGGCGGTCGCGCCCGAGCACCGCCAGGTGAAGGCCCCGGCGATCGTGTTCGATTCGCAGGAAGCGGTGCAGGCCGCGTTCGACGCGGGCGAATTGACGCGCGATTTCGTCGCGGTGGTGCGCTTCCAGGGCGCGCGCGCGAACGGGATGCCGGAGCTGCACCGGCTCACGCCGCTGCTCGGCGTGCTGCAGGACCAGGGCTTTCGCGTCGCGCTCGTGACGGACGGCCGGATGTCCGGCGCGTCGGGCAAGGTGCCGGCCGTGATCCACGTGTCGCCCGAGGCGCTCTTGAGCGGCCCGCTCGGCAAGGTGCAAACCGGCGATACGATCATGATCGACGCGGCAGCCGGCATACTCGACGTCGCCATCGACGACGCGCAGTGGGCGGCGCGCGCGGTCGCGCAGCCCGCGCATCAGGCGGAAAACGAAGTCGGCTTCGGCCGCGAGTTGTTCGGCGTGTTCCGCGCGGCGGCCGCGCCGGCGGAACAGGGCGCGTCGGTGTTCGGCGCGTTGGTGGGCGAAGCGGCCCACGTCACCGTATAAGCGAAAAGGAGTCGCATTGATGAAGACGATTAGCGAGATCGTGAAGCTGGGCCCGGTGATTCCGGTGCTCGCGTTCGATTCAGCCGAACAGGGCGAACACGTGTCGCGCGCGCTCCACGCGGGCGGCGTGAAGGTGCTCGAGATCACGCTGCGCACGGCAGCCGGCCTCGAAGCGATCCGGCGCGCGAGCGAGCTTGCCGACGACATCGTCGTCGGCGTCGGCACGATCACGAAGCCCGAGCAGTGCGCGCTCGCGAAGCAGGCGGGCGCGAAGTTCGGCGTGTCGCCGGGCCTCACGAAGGAGATGCACCAGGCGGCCGTCGACGCCGGGCTGCCGCTGTTGCCCGGCGTGATGACGCCGACTGACATCATCGTCGCGCTCGAACTCGGCTACGAGATCGTCAAGTTCTTCCCCGCGCAGCAGGCGGGCGGCGTGCCGATGCTGCAAGCGTTCCACGGCCCGTTCCCGACGCTCGGGTTCTGCCCGACGGGCGGCATCACCGCCGAGACCGCGCCCAACTTCCTGAAGCTGCCGAACGTCGTGTGCGTCGGCGGCTCGTGGCTGACGCCGAAGGCGGCGCTCGCCGCGCAGGACTGGGCGGCGGTCACGCGCCTCGCGCAGGCCGCGAGCCGCCTTGCACGCTGAACGCAATCGAGTGGGCGCACGCGGAAAACCCTCGAATGAAACAATCGATCTGGTTGTTTTCGAGGGTTTTTGCTTATGGAACCGGTTCTATCGCAGCCCGTTAAACAAAAGTAAAATTCAGCGTCCTGACGGGCGGGCGACCGCCTCGTTTCGGAGACCTGCATAGTCGGACGGCGGCTCGCCGCGTCCGGCCCGATAATCCCAAGGAGGAGTGCTACATGGGGGCTGTCCAAGGCAGCATGCTGCTGATTTACACCGTGATCGCGATCGCGGTGCTGATCCTGATGATCGCGCGCTACAAGGTCTATCCGTTCCTCGTGCTCATCATCGTGTCGCTCGGTCTCGGCCTCGCGGTCGGCATGCCGATGGACAAGATCGTGAAATCATTCGAAGCGGGGACGGGCGGCACGCTCGGCCATATCGCGATCGTCGTCGGTCTCGGCACGATGCTCGGCAAGATGATGGCCGAGTCGGGCGGCGCCGAGCGGATCGCGACCACGCTGATCGACTGGTTCGGCGAGAAGAACATTCACTGGGCGATGATGTTCGTCGCGATCATCGTCGGCCTGCCGGTCTTCTTCGAAGTCGGCTTCGTGCTGCTGATCCCGATCGCGTTCAACGTCGCGAAGCGCACCGGCAAGTCGCTCCTCGTCGTCGGCCTGCCGATGGTCGCGGGCCTGTCCGTCGTGCACGGCCTGATTCCGCCGCATCCGGCGGCGCTCCTCGCCGTCCAGCAATACGGCGCCGATATCGGCAAGACGATCGCGTACGGCCTCATCGTCGGCGTGCCGACCGCGATCGTCGCCGGTCCGCTTTTCGCGCTCACGATCTCGAAATTCGTGAAGCTGCCGGAAAACAACCCGCTCGCCGCGCAATTCGTCGAGACGCGCGCGCCGGGCGAGCAGCGCGAGCTGCCGGGCTTCGGCATCACGCTGTTCACGATCCTGCTGCCCGTCGCGCTGATGCTCGTCGGCAGCTGGGCCGATCTCGTCTTCGCGCCGAAGTCGCTGCCGAACAATCTGCTGCGCTTCGCCGGCAACTCGGACGTCGCGCTCCTGATCGCCGTGCTCGTGAGCTTCTTCACGTTCGGCAAGCTGCAGGGCTTCAAGCGCGACCAGATCCAGAAGTTCTGCGGCGAATGCCTCGCGCCGATCGCGGGCATCACGCTGATCGTCGGCGCGGGCGGCGGCTTTGGCGGTATCCTGCGCGACAGCGGCATCTCGCAGCAGATCGTCGCGACCGCGACGCACGCGAACCTGTCGCCGCTCCTGCTCGGCTGGTTCGTCGCGGCGCTGATCCGTCTCGCGACGGGCTCGGCCACCGTCGCGATGACGACCGCCTGCGGCATCGTCGCGCCGATCGCGGCGGCGTCGGGCGTCACGGTCAAGCCGGAGCTGCTGGTGCTCGCGACGGGATCGGGCTCGCTGATCTTCTCGCACGTGAACGACGGCGGCTTCTGGCTCATCAAGGAATATTTCGGGATGACCGTGGGCCAGACGTTCAAGACCTGGACGCTGCTCGAAACGATCATCTCGCTGCTCGGCCTGACGTTTACGCTGGTGCTGAGCGCGGTTCTGTAACAAGGGGTAGGCAATGATTCTGATCGCAATGGGCGTGTCGGGCGCGGGCAAGTCGCGGATCGGCGAGATGCTCGCGGAACGCCTGTCGTGCAGCTATACCGACGGCGACGCGTTTCACAGCGCCGCCAACAAGGAAAAGATGCACCACGGGATTCCGCTCACCGACGAGGACCGCCGGCCGTGGCTCCAGTCGATCCGCGACGCCATCGAGGCGAAGCAGCGCGCGGGAGAGACGGCCGTGTTCACGTGCTCGTCGCTCAAGCGCGCGTATCGCGACATCCTGCGCGGCAACGATCGCGATGTGCGCTTCGTCTATCTGAAGGGCTCGTTCGACATGCTGCGCGAGCGGCTGAAGTCGCGCACCGGACACTTCTTCGATCCGTCACTGCTGCAAAGCCAGCTCGACACGCTCGAGGAGCCGGGCCCGGACGAGGCGATCGAGGTCGGCATCGAGCTCACGCCCGACGAGATCGTCGATCGCGTGATGAGCCAGCTCGGCGGCGAGCGGCAGCAACAGCAACAACAGCAGCAGTGACGGCGTGCGGCCGCATCGCGGCCGCCGCTGCCGATCGCTGCAGCCGCAGCAACAAGAAAGGCGCCCCGCGGGGCGCCTTTCTCATGGCGTCGTCGACGCGCGTGACGCGTTATGCGATGCGCTTCGCGAGCTCGACCGCCTTGCCGATGTACGACGCGGGCGTCATCGCGAGCAGGCGTTCCTTCGCCTCCTGCGGGATCGCGAGCGTGCCGACGAACTGCTGCAGCGCGTCGCGCGTGATGCCCTTGCCGCGCGTCAGCTCCTTCAACTGCTCGTACGGGTTCTCGATGCCGTAGCGGCGCATCACCGTCTGCACCGGCTCGGCGAGCACTTCCCAGCAGTTGTCGAGGTCTTCGTTCAGGCGCTGTGGGTTCACCTCGAGCTTGTCGAGGCCGCGGATCAGCGAGTCATACGCGAGCAGCGAATAGCCGAGCGCGACGCCCATGTTGCGCAGCACCGTCGAATCGGTGAGGTCGCGCTGCCAGCGCGACACCGGCAGCTTGTCGGCGAGGTGGCGCAGCGTCGCGTTCGCGAGGCCGAGGTTGCCTTCCGAATTCTCGAAGTCGATCGGGTTGACCTTGTGCGGCATCGTCGACGAGCCGATTTCGCCCGCCTTCGTCTTCTGCTTGAAGTAGCCGACCGAGATGTAGCCCCATACGTCGCGGTCGAGGTCGAGCAGGATCGTGTTCGCGCGCGAGACGGCGTCGAACAGCTCGGCCATGTAATCGTGCGGCTCGATCTGAATCGTGTACGGATTGAACGTGAGCTTCAGGCGGTTCTCGATCACGTCGCGCGAGAACGCTTCCCAGTCGAACTCCGGATACGCGGACAGGTGCGCGTTGAAGTTGCCGACCGCGCCGTTCATCTTGCCGAGGATCTCGACTTTCTCGATCCGCTCGATCGCGCGCGCGAGACGCGCGGCGACGTTCGCGATTTCCTTGCCGAGCGTCGTCGGGCTGGCCGGCTGGCCGTGCGTGCGCGACAGCATCGGCTGCTCGGCGTGCGCGTGCGCGAGCGCGACGAGGCGGCCGTGGACCGTGCGCAGCGCGGGCAGGATCACATGCTGGCGCGCGCCGGCGAGCATCATCCCGTGCGACGTGTTGTTGATGTCTTCCGACGTGCACGCGAAGTGGATGAACTCGCTTGCCTTCTCGAGCTCGGCCTGGCCTTTGACCGATTCCTTCAGCCAGTACTCGACGGCTTTCACGTCGTGATTCGTCACGCGCTCGATTTCCTTGATGCGCGCGGCATCGTGCGCGGTGAAGCGCTCGACGAGTTGCAGCAGGAACTGCTCGGCGGCTTCCGAGAAGCGCGGCACTTCGGCGAAGCCGGCGCGCGACAGCGCGATCAGCCAGTGCGCTTCGACGGTGACGCGGTGGCGCATGAAGGCGGCCTCGGAGAGCCAGTCGCGCAGCGCTTCGGTCTTGCTGGCGTAGCGGCCGTCGATGGGCGAGAGCGCGGTGAGGGCGAAAAGGGTATCGGGACGGGTGTCGGACATGATCGGGCTTAGGCTCGCGGCCGCGGTTCAAACGTGAAGGGGAGAACCGCGAATTTTACCATCGGCGCGCGGCCGCCCGGCCGCCGCGCGCCGTCATCGAAAAAGCTCAGTCGCCGACGCGTGCCGCGCCGCCGATCGGCATCCCGGTTCCGGCCGCCGGCTCGGCGGCCGCCGCGAGCTCGGGCGACGCCCAGCGCAGCCACTGCGCGCGCAGCATGGCGAGCGCGACGAGCGCGCAGGTCGACAGCGCGCCGAACGTCGCGAAGCCGAGCTGATAGCTGCCCGTGCTTTCCTTCGCGATGCCCATCACGACGGGCAGATAGAAGCCGCCGACGCCACCCGCCGCGCCGACGATGCCGGACAGCAGGCCCGTCTTGCCTTTCCAGCGGTGCGGGACGAGCTGGAACGTCGAGCCGTTGCCGAGGCCGAACGCGATGTACAGGCACACGAGGAGCGCGATTCCGCCCGCGAGCGGCGGCATCACGGCCGCGAACGCGAAGTCGGCGGCGGCGATCGCCGCGAGGATAACCATCAGCGCGCGCACGCCGGTGACGCGGTCGGCGAGGTGGCCGCCGAACGGGCGCACGATCGCGCCCAGGAACGCGAGCAGCGACATGAAGAGGCCCGCTTCGATCTTCGGCATCTGGTAGAGCGTCGTGAGGAGCAGCGTCACGTACGACGACATCCCGACGAAGCCGCCGAACGTGATGCTGTAGATCAGCATGATGACCCACGTGTCGCGCTCGGCGAGCACCGAGCGGTAGCGGCCGGGCAGCACGGCGATCGCGAGGAGCGCGCCCATCACGGGGAGCAGCAGCACGCCCGTCTTGCCTGCGCCGAACACGCCTTCGTGCACGGCGAGCACGAGCGCGATCAGCCCGACGAGCGTGAGCGCGAACGCGCCGAACGCGCGCTTCGCGCTGCCCGATTTCTCGCCGCGGTCGTCGGCCCACGCGAAGAGCGCGAAGCCGGCGATCGCGAGCAGCGGCAGCGCGGCCGCCGTCGAGAACTTCCAGCCGAGCGCGGCCGCGATGTGCGGGAACATGAAGCCGTCGAGCACCGCGCCGATGTTGCCTGCCGCGGCGAGGCCGAGCACGAGGCCCTGCACCTTCGGCGGATAGCTGCTGCCCGCCATCGGCAGCGCGACCGCGAAGCTCGCGCCGCCGATCCCGAGGAACACGCCGAGCACGAGGAGCAGCGTGTACGACGGCGTGCCGGGCAGGAGCGGCAGCACGACGGCGGGCACGGCGGACAGCAGCACGCCCATCAGCGAGATGCGCCGGCCGTCGGCGGACTGATACAGGTTGCCGAGCGTGACGCGCAGGATGGCCGCCGCGAGCACCGGCACCGCGACGAGGAAGCCCTGTTGCGCGGCCGTCATCGTGATGTCCTTGCTGATGAACGGCGCGAGCGGGCCGTACAGCACCCAGACGGTGAAGCCCGTATCGAAGTAGAGGAAGCACGCCAGAAGCGAGCGCCAGTTGCCGCTCCGGAGGGAGGTGCGCAAAGTATCCATCGGTGAAGCCTCGCGTATGCCGGTCGACGGCGGATGGTGGAAAGGGGCGAAAAGCCGCTTCGCGATGCGCGAAACAGGCCGGCACGCTGTTCCGCAAGCTTTATGCCAATGAAATGCATGTTTCGATCCAAATGGCGCGATCGCGCGCCCGGCAAGGCTCGCGGGAAACACGGCGAAGCCGGGAGGCGGGCCGCCGAATGCGAGGGCGCCGCGTTCGCGCGCACCGGCGGCAGGCGCGCGCGATGGCCCGCGGCACCGCGCCTGTGCGCGCGGCGCGGCGTTGGTGCGGCGCGGAAAGTGTGAAGAATCGGGAGCGTGGCGACGCGGCCGGGCGCCGCCGGATCGCTCGTTGGGGCGAAAGGCGCCGCCGGCTTCGACCTGCGAGCGCCGCACGCCCGCGCGTGGAGCGGCCGACGCCCCCGGCCGTTAGAATGCGAGCTTCCACTCCCGCACTCGCTTCCCGCAGCAAAGGCACGCATGGAACTCAAATGGCTCGAAGACTTCGTGTCGCTCGCGGAAACGCGCAGCTTCAGCCGCTCGGCCGAGCTGCGGCACGTGTCGCAACCCGCGTTTTCGCGCCGGATCCAGGCGCTCGAAGCGTGGCTCGCGACGGAACTGATCGATCGTTCGGTTTATCCGACCCGCCTCACGCAGGCGGGCCAGGTGTTCTACGAGCAGGCGCTCGTGATGCTGTCGCAGGCGCACGAGGCGCGTACGCTGCTGCGCGGCCACGTCGGCGCGCCGGTGCCGACGATCGAGTTCGCGGTGCCGCACACGCTGTCGCTCACGTACTTTCCGCGCTGGCTTCAGCGGATCGAGGCGAAGATGGGGCCGATCCACACGCGGCTGCGCGCGCTGAACGTGCACGACGCGGTGCTGTCGCTCGTCGAGGGCGGCTGCGATCTCGTGATGGGCTATCACCATCCGAGCCATCCCGTTGCGCTCGATCCGGCCCGCTACGACATGCTGACGCTCGGCGCCGAGCCGATCAGCCCGTTCTCGGCGCCCGGGCGCGGCGGCCGCGCGCGCTATTCGCTGCCCGGCACGGCCGACGCGCCCGTGCCGTATCTGTCGTACACGCCGAACGCTTACCTCGGCCGGATGACCGAGGTGATCATTGCGAACGCTCGTGCGCCGCTCTATCTCGACAAGGTCTACGAGACCGACATGGCCGAGGCGCTGAAGGCGATGGCGCTCGCCGGCCACGGCGTCGCGTTCCTGCCGCACAGCGCGGTCGAGGACGCGGTCGCGGGCGGGCGCCTCGTCCGGCTCGGCCGCGCGGCGAAGGGCGGCGCGGAGCCGTTTACGCTGACGATGGAAATCCGGCTCTATCGCGACAAGCTCGCCGTACAGGGCGACGAGTCGCGCCAGAAGCTCGTGCGCGAGCTTTGGGATGTCGTGCGCGAGGAGCTCGGCGCGGCGTGACGAGGCCGCGGCGCGAGCCGGCGCGGATTGGACCACCGCGTCGCACGGGCGGTGCGGCGCGCACTTCGCGCCCGCTCGGCGCGTGCGCGTGAGGGCGCGCACGAAAGTTGCGCCGACGAATCGCATCGGGATTGCCGCCGTTCGAACGGCGAACGTACGGTTTTTCGCGCAAAAGCCCGATCATGCACGAAACGCATAATCGAATAAGCAAACGGCATTGGATTTCGAAATTCGCTTTTTCGACAATGTGCGCATTCTTCGACCGTTGGAGATTCCATGTCTTCGCAATCGCAGTCCCCGTCCGCGGTGCAAACCATTCCGTCTTACCTGCACGCGGACGACCTCGGCCCCTGGGGCAACTATCTGCAGCAAGTCGACCGCGTCGCGCCGTACCTCGGCTCGCTGTCGCGGTGGCTCGAAACGCTGAAGCGCCCGAAGCGCATCCTGATCGTCGACGTGCCGATCGAGCTCGACAACGGCACCGTCGCGCACTTCGAGGGCTATCGCGTGCAGCACAACGTGTCGCGGGGCCCGGGCAAGGGCGGCGTGCGCTATCACCAGGACGTGACGCTCTCCGAGGTCATGGCGCTGTCCGCTTGGATGTCGGTGAAGAACGCAGCCGTGAACGTGCCGTACGGCGGCGCGAAAGGCGGCATCCGTGTCGACCCGCGCAAGCTGTCGCGCGGCGAGCTCGAGCGCGTCACGCGCCGCTACACGAGCGAAATCGGCATCATCATCGGCCCGAACACCGATATTCCGGCGCCTGACGTCAACACCAACGAACAGGTGATGGCGTGGATGATGGACACGTATTCGATGAACCAGGGCCAGACCGCGACGGGCGTCGTGACCGGCAAGCCGATCTCCCTCGGCGGTTCGCTCGGCCGCAAGGAAGCGACAGGGCGCGGCGTGTTCGTCGTCGGCTGCGAAGCCGCGAAGAAGAAGGGTGTTGAGATCGAAGGCGCGCGCATTGCGGTGCAAGGCTTCGGCAACGTCGGCGGGATCGCCGCGCGTCTGTTCCAGGAAGCAGGCGCGAAGGTGATCGTGGTTCAGGATCACACGGGCACGATCTACCGGCCGGCGGGCATCGATACGATGAAGCTGCTCGAGCACGTGGCGAACACGGGCGGCGTCGCCGGTTTCGAAGGCGCGGAACCGATGCCGAACGACGAGTTCTGGACGGTCGAAACTGAGATTGTGATCCCGGCTGCGCTCGAAAACCAGATCACCGAGAAGAACGCATCGAAGATCCGCACGAAGATCATTGTCGAAGGCGCGAACGGCCCGACGACGACGGCGGCGGACGACATCCTGAACGCAAACGGCGTGCTCGTGATTCCCGACGTGATTGCGAACGCGGGCGGCGTGACCGTGTCGTACTTCGAGTGGGTGCAGGACTTCTCGAGCTTCTTCTGGACGGAAGACGAGATCAACCATCGTCTCGAGCGCGTGATGCGCGAAGCGTTCGCCGGCGTGTGGGCGGTCGCGGAAGAGCACAAGGTGTCGGTGCGTACCGCGGCGTTCATCGTTGCGTGCAAGCGTATCCTGATGGCGCGCGAAATGCGCGGCCTGTACCCCTGATCGATCGGTTTTGATCGATCGACGGCGCGGCTCGACGAACCGCGCCGTGATTTACCCGCGGGCGGCACCGGAACCGGTGCCGCCCGCGCGCGCATGCGGACGCGACACGCGTTCGGCGATGCGCGCGCCACCCGGTCAAAAGTGTGGTTAACAACCATTACTTTCATAAAAATTACTTTGCTAAACTGGCGCGGGTTTTCGCCAAGGAGATGACAACGATGAAATTCCCGAAAGCAATGCTGATGGTCGCGGCGCTGAGCACGTTTGCCGGCGGCGCCATCGCTCAAGAAACGGGCACGCTGAAGAAAATCAAGGACACGGGCGTGATCGCGCTGGGGCACCGCGAATCGTCGATTCCGTTCTCGTACTATGACCAGAACCAGCAGGTCGTCGGCTACTCGCGCGACTTCCAGATGAAGATCGTCGACGCGGTCAAGAAGAAGCTGAACCTGCCGAACCTGCAGGTGAAGAACCTTCCGGTGACGTCGCAGAACCGCATTCCGCTCGTGCAGAACGGCACGGTCGACATCGAGTGCGGCTCGACGACGAACAACCTCGATCGCCAGAAGCAGGCGGCGTTCTCGAACACGATCTTCGTGATCGGCACGCGTCTGATGACGAAGAAGGATTCGGGCGTCAAGGACTTCGCCGACCTGAAGGGCAAGACCGTCGTGACGACGGCGGGCACGACGTCCGAGCGTCTGCTGCGCGAGATGAACAACAAGAATCAGATGGGGATGAACATCGTCAGCGCGAAGGATCACGGCGATTCGTTCCAGACGCTCGAGACGGGCCGCGCGGTCGCGTTCATGATGGACGACGCGCTGCTCGCGGGCGAGCGCGCGAAGGCGAAGCAGCCGGGCGAATGGGTGATCGTCGGCAAGCCGCAATCGCAGGAGGCGTACGGCTGCATGATGCGCAAGGACGATCCGGCGTTCAAGAAGGTCGTCGACGACGCGATCACCCAGGTCGAGAAGTCGGGCGAAGCGGCGAAGATCTACTCGAAGTGGTTCGAGAATCCGATTCCGCCGAAGGGCCTGAATCTGAACTTCCCGCTCTCCGACGAGATGAAGAAGCTCTACGCGAACCCGAACGACAAGGCGCTCGACTGAGCGCGCGGCGGTTCGAGCTAACAAGCGCTGACGAAACGGAAGAGGCACGGCTTCTTCCGTTTCTTTTTGTTGGAGTCTGGCTATGTCTTACCACTGGAACTGGGGCATCTTCCTGAGCCCCGTTTCGACGGGCGAACCGACGACCTATCTCGGCTGGCTGATGTCGGGATTCTGGGTGACGGTCAAGGTGTCGCTCGTCGCGTGGCTGATCGCGCTCGTCGTCGGTTCGCTGTTCGGCGTGCTGCGCACCGTCCCGAACAAGTGGCTCTCGGCGATCGGCACCGTCTACGTATCGATCTTCCGCAACATCCCGCTCATCGTGCAGTTCTTCGTCTGGTACCTCGTCGTACCCGAATTGCTGCCCGTGTCGATCGGCACCTGGATCAAGCAGTTGCCGCCCGGCACGCAGTTCTTCACGGCGTCGATCGTCTGTCTCGGCCTCTTCACCGGCGCGCGCGTCTGCGAGCAGGTGCGCTCCGGCATCAATGCGTTGCCGAAGGGCCAGCGCGCCGCCGGCCTCGCGATGGGCTTCACGCAATGGCAGACGTATCGATACGTGCTGCTGCCGGTCGCCTACCGGATCATCGTGCCGCCGCTCACGTCGGAATTCCTGAACATCTTCAAGAACTCCGCGGTCGCGTCGACGATCGGCCTGCTCGACCTGTCCGCGCAGGCGCGCCAGCTCGTCGACTACACCGCGCAGACCTACGAGTCGTTCATCGCCGTCACGCTTGCGTACGTGATCATCAACCTCGTCGTCATGTCGTTCATGCGCTGGGTCGAGAGCAAGTCCCGGCTGCCCGGCTACATCGGAGGCAAGTGATGCATCAGTTCGACTGGAGTAGTATTCCCGGCGCGCTGCCGACGCTCTGGACCGGCGCGATCATCACGCTGCAGATCACGCTGCTCGCGATCGTGGTCGGGATCGTCTGGGGCACGCTGCTTGCGCTGATGCGGCTGTCGGGCGTCAAGCCGCTCGCGTGGTTCGCGCAGGGCTACGTGACCGTGTTCCGCTCGATCCCGCTCGTGATGGTGCTCTTGTGGTTCTTCCTGATCGTGCCGCAGGTGCTGCAGGGCGTGCTCGGCCTGTCGCCGACGATCGACATCCGGCTCGCGTCGGCGATGGTCGCGTTCTCGCTGTTCGAGGCCGCGTATTATTCGGAGATCATTCGGGCCGGCATTCAGTCGGTGCCGCGCGGGCAGGTCAATGCGTCGTTCGCGCTCGGCATGAACTACGCGCAGGCGATGCGCCTCGTGATCCTGCCGCAGGCGTTTCGCGCGATGGTGCCGCTGTTGCTCACGCAGGCGATCGTGCTGTTCCAGGACACGTCGCTCGTCTACGTGATCAGCCTGGCGGACTTCTTCCGCACGGCCGCGAACATCGGCGATCGCGACGGCACGAGCGTCGAGATGATCCTGTTCGCGGGCGCATGCTATTTCGTCGTGTGCTCGGTCGCATCCGCGTTGGTCAAAGGTCTCCAGAAAAAGGTCACAAGATGATTTCCATTAAGAACGTGTCGAAGTGGTACGGCCAGTTCCAGGTGCTGACCAACTGCACGACGGAAGTGAAGAAAGGCGAAGTGGTGGTCGTGTGCGGGCCGTCGGGCTCGGGCAAGTCGACGCTGATCAAGACGGTCAACGGCCTCGAGCCGTTCCAGGAAGGCGAGATTCTCGTCAACGGGCAGTCGGTCGGCGACAAGAAGACGAACCTGTCGAAGCTGCGCTCGAAGGTCGGAATGGTGTTTCAGCACTTCGAACTGTTTCCGCACCTGTCGATTACCGAGAACCTGACGCTCGCGCAGATCAAGGTGCTCGGCCGCAGCAAGGACGAGGCGACCGAGAAGGGATTGAAGCTGCTCGATCGCGTCGGGCTGAAGGCGCATGCGCACAAGTATCCGGGGCAGTTGTCGGGCGGCCAGCAGCAGCGCGTCGCGATCGCGCGCGCGTTGTCGATGGATCCGATCGCGATGCTGTTCGACGAGCCGACGTCGGCGCTCGATCCGGAGATGATCAACGAGGTGCTCGACGTGATGGTCGAGCTCGCGAAGGAAGGCATGACGATGATGGTCGTCACGCACGAGATGGGCTTCGCGAAGAAGGTCGCCCATCGCGTGATCTTCATGGACCAGGGCTTGATCGTCGAGGACGACCGCAAGGAAGATTTCTTCGCGAATCCGAAGTCGGATCGCGCGAAGGATTTTCTGGCGAAGATCCTGCATTGATCGCGTGGGCGGCGCGGCGCGCCGCTCGCGATGCGAAGGCCGTCCGGCGAGAGCCGGGCGGCTTTTTTGTTGGCTGGATGGCAGCGCGTGGCCGAGCTGAATCGGCGGGCCGGTCTTGCTGTGGGTCGAGCAGAATGATCTCTATGCGGCAGCAGGCGGCGGAGCAAGAAGTGGGGCGGGGAGGCGCATGCGGCGTCGTTGGCGTGTTCGGCTTGCTATCGCTATCGCTATCGCTATCGCTATCGCTATCGCTATCGCTATCGCCATCGACGTGACATTCCGCGTGCGAGATAAGAGGGAATTGGCAGTCGCTTCGCAGCCTTCATTCGAACGAATGCGCGTCGCGCGCCGCCGCGATACGCTCACCAACGCTGATGCTCGACGCCGCCGCCTGCAAGTCGGCATCATGGCATCACATTCGTGTTGTGCGCATCGCTCGACGACGCTGCGTGCAGCAGCCCGGACGTTTCAACAGCGAATGCGCCGCCGCTGATGCGTCCAACCGAGCGATGTGGAATCAGAAATCGACCGGATCGTCGCCGAGATCGCCGCCCGCCGCGAGCGCCGCCGTCTGGCGCGGCGCCGACGCGGACGCGTCGAGCTCCGGATTCCTGAGCTTGTCGAGCACGGCCTCCGGCACCGGGATGCGCATCGTCGCCGCGACGTCCCCGCACTGGAACATCACGAGTTCGCCCGGCTCGATCGCGGTCCACACTTCGTCGTCGGTGAGCGGCTGCGTCGCGATCACCGCGACGCGGTCTTCCGGCGTCGTGTATTTCGCGAAATCGATCGAAACGTCCTCGTCGATCAGGTGCGCGGTCGAGAACGGCCAGCGCCGCACGAGGTAATGCAGGCGCGTCGAGCAGTGCGCGAACAGCGCCTGCCCGTTCGACATCAGGAAGTTGAAGACCCCGTGTCGCGTGATGTCGCGCGTGAGCTCGCCGACCTGCTCGAACAACTCGGGCAGCGGCGGCTGCGCGCCGGGGAACGCGTCGCGCAGGCCCTGCATCAGCTTGCAGAACGCCTTCTCGCTGTCGGTCGTGCCGACCGGCTGATAGACGCCGCCTTCGAGATCGGGCGCGTAGCCCCGCAGATCGCCGTTGTGCGCGAAGATCCAGTGGCGGCCCCACAGCTCGCGCATGAACGGATGGCAGTTCTCGAGCAGGATGTGCCCCTGCGTCGCCTTGCGGATGTGCGCGATCGTGTTCTTCGACTTGATCGGGTAGCGCTTGACCATCTCGGCGATGGGCGACGTCGCGGACGACTGCTGGTCGATGAAGAGGCGGCACGCCTTGTCCTCGAAGAACGCGATGCCCCAGCCGTCCGCATGGTGGTCGGTGAGCCCGCCGCGGGCCGCAAAGCCGGTAAACGAGAACGTCACGTCCGTCGGCTCGGCGCAGTTCATTCCGAAGAGTTGGCACATATCGCGGGTGCGGCTGGGGCTGGCGAGGAGTACACCGGACAGAACCGGTACAATGTCGGCTTCAAGCATATCACCGAGCCCGAAGCGGCAAAAGGCGAAAACCGCGCGCAAGCGGTTCCGTGTTGCGGTTTGCCGTCAATCGGCGCCGCGCGCGGCCGGCGCGCCGCGCATCGCCCGTCGCCGCGCGCCATTCCCACGACATCATGAATGCTTTTGCTCCCGCCACGCTGACCCTCGCACGCCCCGACGACTGGCACTTGCACGTGCGCGACGGCGCGATGCTCGCGGCCGTCCTGCCGCACACCGCCCGCCAGTTCGGGCGCGCGATCATCATGCCGAACCTGAAGCCGCCCGTCACGACGACCGCCCAGGCGCAGGCGTACCGCGAGCGCATCCTGGCCGCGCTGCCGGCCGGCATGACGTTCGAGCCGCTGATGACGCTGTACCTGACCGACAACACGCCCGCCGACGAGATCCGCCGCGCGCGCGAAAGCGGCTTCGTGCACGGCGTGAAGCTGTATCCGGCGGGCGCGACGACGAACTCGGACGCCGGCGTGACCGATCTGCTCGGCAAATGCGCGAAGACGCTGGAAGCGATGCAGGCAGTCGGGATGCCGCTCCTCGTGCACGGCGAGGTGACGGACGCGTCGATCGACCTGTTCGATCGCGAAAAGGTGTTCATCGACCGCGTGATGGAACCGCTGCGCCGCGCGCTGCCGGGGCTCAAGGTGGTGTTCGAGCACATCACGACGAAGGACGCGGCCGACTACGTGCGCGACGCCGACGCGGCGCCGGGCCTCCTCGGCGCGACGATCACCGCGCACCATCTGCTGTACAACCGCAACGCGATGTTCGTTGGCGGGATACGGCCGCATTACTACTGCCTGCCGGTGCTTAAGCGCGAGACGCACCGGGTCGCGCTCATCGCCGCGGCGACGTCGGGCAATCCGCGCTTCTTCCTCGGCACCGACAGCGCGCCGCACGTGAAGGGCGCGAAAGAGGCCGCGTGCGGCTGCGCGGGCTGCTACACGGCGCTGCACGCGCTCGAGCTGTATGCGGAGGCGTTCGACCAGGCGGGCGCGCTCGACAAGCTCGAAGGCTTCGCGAGCTACTTCGGCGCGGATTTCTACGGGTTGCCGCGCAGCGGCGAGGCGGTGACGCTGCGCCGCGAGACGTGGGAGCTGCCGCGCGAGATCGGCGCGGGCGACGCGTCTGTCGTGCCGCTGCGCGGCGGCGAGCCGATCGGCTGGCGGCTCATCTGACGCACGGAACGCGGCGGTCGGCACGGTTGCCGCGCTCGGCGGATTCGGTGCGAACGAGATGGGCGATGCGGACGGCATGAACGATGCGGGCCTGCCGCGTTCGGGTGAGACGGGTGCCGCCGGCCGCGCAAGCGATTCGCGCGGCGCCGGCGAGCCGCCGGCTGCGGCGCGCCCGGCCGCCGTGGGCGCAACGGAAATCGCGGGCGAATCGTGCGCTTCGGGCGACCGAGGCGCGCCGGATTCGGTCCCCACATGCTCCGTTTTCGAACGAATCGACTGGTCCGCGCCGTGGCTCGCGCCGTTCGCCGCGCGCGGCAGGCGATGGACGCACGCCGCACAGCGAGGCGAAGCGGCGTGGCTGCGCATGTTGAACGACGACGCGCAAGCCGAGCGAATCGCGACGGGCCGCGGCCTGCCGCTGCGCTTCATCGAACAGGCGGCACTGCCGGCGGGCGTCGCGTACGAGACGCACATTGCCGAGACGGGCGCCGTCCCGACCCGCCACAACCTGCACGATTTCTTCAACGCGCTCGTCTGGTTCGCGTATCCGCGCATCAAGGCGACGCTCAACGCGCGCCAGGCCGCGGCGATCGACGCGACGGGCGTCGGCCCCGTGCGTGGTGCTGTCCGCGATGCGCTCACGCTGTTCGACGAGAACGCGGCGCTTTTCGCGACATCGAATCCGGCGCTCGCGGTCGCGCTGCGCGGCTTCGACTGGCCGACGCTGATGCGCGCGTCGCGCGCCGCATGGGGGGCGGGCTGCGAAGCGCGGATCGTCGGCCATGCGCTGCTCGAAAAGCTCGTCGATCCATACAAGGGCTGCACCGCGCACACGTGGATCGTCGACGCGCCAGCCGCATATTTCGAGTGGGCCGATGCCGAGCGTTGCGCGTGGCTCGACGAACGCGTCGCGGCGGCGCTCGCCGGGGCCGAGCCGGCGAGCCGCGCGTTCGCGCCGTTGCCGGTGCTCGGCGTACCGGGCTGGTGGCCGGCGAACGAGTCGCCGTCGTTCTACGACGATCCGCAGGTGTTCCGCAGCGGCCGCCGCTCCCGTGCCGACTGAGACGAAGGCGCGCTGAGCGGTTGTCCAATCAAGCGGTCAACCGATCATTTGCCAGCGCCAAGCGCCACCGCAAAACAGCGAGTCCCGAGCGAGCGCCGCCCCACAGTGCTAGAATCCCGCTCGCAAAGCGGGCCAGGCAGTCGCGGCCTTTGCGGTTCGCCGCGAAGGGCGAGGAAAGTCCGGACTCCGACAGGGCAGGGTGATGGCTAACGGCCATCCGTGGCGACACGCGGAACAGGGCAACAGAAAGCAAACCGCCGATGGCCCGGCGCAAGCCGGGATCAGGTAAGGGTGAAACGGTGCGGTAAGAGCGCACCGCGGCTGCGGCGACGCAGACCGGCACGGTAACCTCCACCCGGAGCAATTCCAAGTAGGCAGACGCGCATCCTCGGATGCAGGGCGGTGCCCCCGCCTCGTCTGCGGGTAGGAAGCTTGAGCGCGTCAGCAATGGCGCGCCTAGAGGAATGGCTGCCACGGGCCGCGCGTCTTCGGGCGCGCGGCGCGCACAAAATCCGGCTTATCGGCCCGCTTTGCCGCACGATGACGAAAGGCCGGCGCCGCATGCGGCGCCGGCCTTTTCCTTTCGGGCCCTGCATGGCCTTGCGGTCGCGCTCGCGCCGCGAGCGGCGCGTTACGCGGCGATGATTTCGAACGAGTGCGACAGCTCAGCCGTCTTCGCGATCATGATCGACGCCGAGCAGTATTTGTCGTGCGACAGATTGATCGCGCGCTCGACAGTCGCGGGATTCAGGTTGCGGCCCGTCACCGTGAAATGGAAGCGGATCTTCGTGAACACCTTCGGGTCTTCGCTCGCGCGCTCCGCGTGCAGCGTCACCGAGCAGCCCGTCACTTCCTGGCGGCTCTTCTTGAGGATCAGCACGACGTCATAGGCCGTGCAGCCGCCCGTGCCGACGAGGACCATCTCCATCGGACGCGGCGCGAGATTGTGTCCGCCGCCTTCGGGCGCGCCGTCCATCGTGACGAGGTGGCCGCTGCCCGTTTGGGCGGCGAATGCCATGCCATCCTGTCCCATCCAGCTTACTTTGCATTCCATGCACGAGCTCCAGCGTTGCTTGATTCGATTGTGAACCGGCATTGTAGCCCCGCCCGAAACAGTCGGCTGATGCACTGCAAGACGGGCAAAAGCGGTGCCCGGCGGAGCTTCGCATGTGATCAGGACAGCACCGAATGCCCTCTGATCTTTAGGGGTTTTACTCTAGACGAAAAAGATATTTCTTCAGGTGAATTCATGTATCTTTTTGATTATAAAGGGAAAATTGATTTTCTGGTAGGCTGGGTAACTTTCCGTATTATGAGGGTGCATTTCTCTATGCGGTTTTTCTTGTGCTGACGAGACCGGGTTCGTATAATGGCAATCATTGGTTGTCGCGCTGCGGCGACCTCCGCATGTCTCCTCCACCCTCCTCCTTTGGTGGATTAAGCCCGAACCAGCGGTTCGGGCTTTTTTTCGTCCAATGCAAGCTTCGGCGGTCTCTCGCCAGCGATTTCGCGCCCGCGATGCGCGCTTCACGTCGGGGTGTGGTGGCGAATGTCGGATTCTTTTGACCTGCCGGCTCGAATTCCTTTATAATTCAGGGCTTTTCCGCAATCATGCCCACGGAAAAAGAACAGGGAGAGCCTGCATCGCGCCACGAAGCGCCTGCCAAGAGCAGACAAGCAGGGAAGAACGCTTGGGCATAAGCAATCAATTTTGGATCGATCATGAAGACGTTTTCCGCAAAAGCCCATGAGGTGACGCGCGAATGGTACGTGATTGACGCGACGGATAAGGTTCTCGGCCGTGTCGCCAGCGAAGTGGCACGCCGTCTGCGCGGCAAGCACAAGCCCGAGTTCACCCCGCACGTCGACACCGGTGATTTCATCATCGTTATCAACGCGAGCAAGCTGAAGGTCACGGGCAACAAGACGCTGGACAAGAAGTACTACCGTCACTCGGGCTACCCGGGCGGCATCTATGAAACGACGTTCGGCAAGATGCAAGAGCGCTTCCCGGGCCGCGCGCTCGAGAAGGCGGTCAAGGGCATGCTGCCGAAGGGCCCGCTCGGCTACGCGATGATCAAGAAGCTGAAGGTCTACGCTGAAGCCACGCATCCGCATTCGGCGCAACAGCCGAAGGCGCTCGAGATCTAAGGGGAGCCCACATGATCGGTAACTGGAATTACGGTACGGGCCGCCGCAAGAGCGCAGTCGCTCGTGTCTTCATCAAGGCTGGCAAGGGCGACATCATCGTCAACGGTAAGCCCATCGCTGACTACTTCTCGCGCGAAACGTCGCTGATGATCGTGCGTCAGCCGCTGGAGCTCACGAGCCACAGCCAGACGTTCGACATCAAGGTGAACGTGTCGGGCGGCGGCGAAACGGGTCAAGCGGGCGCAGTGCGTCACGGCATCACCCGCGCGCTGATCGATTACGATGCGACGCTGAAGCCGACGCTGTCGAGCGCGGGCTTCGTCACGCGTGACGCGCGTGAAGTGGAGCGTAAGAAGGTTGGTCTCCACAAGGCACGCCGCGCCAAGCAGTTCTCGAAGCGTTAATCGCTCGTGCTGCGCGCCGCTTTCGGGCGGCGCCGCTGCAAGAAAAACCGCCAGCTTTCGCGCTGGCGGTTTTTTTATGTGCGCGCGGCTTGCGTCTGCGCAACGAATGTGCGAAAAACGCCGGCGCGCCACTTGATTTCGCCTGCGCCAGCACGATCTAAGGATCGGCCCTACAATAGCAGGCAATGGCTTTTTGGAGAGTTCGCATGAACGCTGTCACCGAATCCGCGGCAACCACCGAGATGCCGGCTCCGTTCGTCTTCACCGACGCGGCGGCCGATAAGGTCAAGCAATTGATCGACGAAGAAGGCAACCCTGAGCTCAAGCTGCGCGTGTTCGTGCAAGGCGGCGGTTGCTCCGGCTTCCAGTACGGCTTCACGTTCGACGAGGAAGTCAACGAGGACGACACCGTACTCAACAAGAACGGCGTCGTGCTGCTCGTCGACGCGATGAGCTATCAGTACCTCGTCGGCGCCGAGATCGACTACAAGGACGATTTGAACGGCGCGCAATTCGTCATCAAGAACCCGAACGCGACCACGACTTGTGGTTGCGGCTCGTCGTTCTCGGTCTGAACGAACCGATCCGGTCGATCGAACGGACGCGCGTCGTTCGTTCAAAAAAACGGGGCTTCATGCCCTAATGTCGTTCAGTTGAATCAAAAAGGCCGCTCCGATTGATACCGGAGCGGCCTTTTTCGTGGTTCTGCAAGGCTAGGCCACAGCGAACCACGCTTGACTGAACGGCATTAGGCTTCATGCCCCGTTTTTTATGTGCGCGATGCGATGCGGTGCGGCGATTCGGCGCGCGGCTGTCCCGGGGCAACCCTGACGGGGCCGCGCGACGGTGCGCGTCGTCGGCGCTTCAGCGCGGATAGAGCGCGCCCAATACGCGCTCGCCCGCCGCGCCCGTGACGGCCGACACGTTGCCCGGCGCGCGCGCGTTGAAGCGGTACGCGAGCCACGCGAACGCGAGCGACTCGACCTGCTGCGGCGGCACGCCGAGCGCAGCCGTCGTGTCGATCTGCGCGTCGAGCCCGCGCGCCGCGAGCGCGGCCGCGATCGCGTCAAGCAGCACCGGGTTGCGTGCGCCGCCACCACACACGTAGACGGCGCGGCAGCCGCTTGCATGCCGCGCGATCTCGTCGGCGACGGTCGCCGCGGTCAGGGCGGTGAGCGTCGCCTGCACGTCTTCGGGTGCGAGGTCCGAGAAACCGACGAGCTTTGCGTCGAGCCAATCGGTGTTGAAGAGATCGCGTCCCGTGCTTTTCGGCGCGTTCTGGCGGAAATACGGCTCATCGAGCAGCGCGGCGAGCAGCGCGTCGTCGACTTTGCCGCGCGCCGCGAAGCGCCCGCCGTCGTCGAACGGCTGCTTCAGATGGCGTTCCGCCCACGCGTCGATCAGCGCGTTCGCCGGGCCGCAGTCGAAGCCGCGCACCGATTCGTCCCGCGCGTCCCGCGTGGCGGGCAGGATCGTGACGTTGCTGATGCCGCCGAGATTGCAGACGACGCGCGTCTCGTCCGATGAGCCGAACATGGTCGCGTGGAACGCCGGCACGAGCGGCGCGCCCTGGCCGCCCGCGGCGACGTCGCGGCTGCGGAAGTCCGCGATCACGTCGATGCGGGTCAGTTCGGCGAGCAGTGCCGCGTTGTTGATCTGCCGCGTGTAGCCGCGCTCGGGCCGGTGCCGCACCGTCTGTCCGTGCACGCCGAGCGCGCGCACGTCCTCGGGCGCGAGGCCCGCCGCGCGCAGCAGTTCGTGGCAGCACACCGCGTAGCGCGCGGCGAGTGCGTTCGCGGCGAGTGCTTCGCGCTCGATCTCGTCGTCGCCCGGCTGCTGCAGTGCGAAGAGTGCGTCGCGCAGCGTATCGGCGAAGCCGACGAACGCTTCGGACAGCACCGCGGGCGGCTTGCCCGTCTCGAAACGGACGGCGACGCCGTCGACGCCGTCCATGCTCGTGCCCGACATCAGGCCGAAATACACGCCATCCGCGGGATGGCCGGGTTGCATGCGGTTGGGCGCCACGTCATCGCTCCGGAATCGAGGTTGGATGCGCGCGGAAGGCTTGCCGCGCGCTGTCGTGCCCGATTATCCGCGCAAGCGCGCGCGTCGTTAAGCGGGCCGCGCGCAACTTATGGGAAAATCGCTCTTTTTGCGACATTTCTTCCTCTTGCACCGATGAGCACCGATCCCACTTCCAAGCCCGCCTTCCCGATCACCGATGAGGTCCGCCACGCGCTCGCCGTCACGAAGCGCGGCGTCGACGAACTGCTGATCGAGGAAGAGTTCGCGCAAAAGCTCGCGAAAAGCGCGGCGACGGGCAAGTCGCTGCGCATCAAGCTGGGCCTCGATCCGACCGCGCCCGACATCCACATCGGCCACACGGTCGTGCTGAACAAGATGCGCCAGTTGCAGGATCTCGGCCACACGGTGATCTTCCTGATCGGCGACTTCACGTCGCTGATCGGCGATCCGTCGGGCCGCAACGCGACGCGTCCGCCGCTCACGCGCGAGCAGATCGAATCGAACGCGAAGACCTACTTCGAGCAGGCGGCGCTCGTGCTCGACCGCGACAAGACCGAGATCCGCTACAACAGCGAATGGTCGATGCCGCTCGGTGCGGACGGAATGATCAAGCTCGCGTCGCGCTACACGGTCGCGCGAATGCTCGAGCGCGAGGACTTCACGAAGCGCTTCCAGGGCGGCATTCCGATCTCGATCCACGAATTTCTGTACCCGCTGATGCAAGGCTACGACTCGGTCGCGCTGAACGCCGATCTCGAGCTCGGCGGCACCGATCAGAAATTCAATTTGCTCGTCGGCCGCGAGTTGCAGAAGCAGTACGGGCAGGAGCAGCAGTGCATCCTGACGATGCCGCTTCTTGAAGGCCTCGACGGCGTCGAGAAGATGTCGAAGTCGAAGGGCAACTACGTCGGCATCAGCGAGAAGCCGAACGACATGTTCGGCAAGCTGATGAGCATCTCGGACGTGCTGATGTGGCGCTACTTCGAGCTGCTGTCGTTCCGCAGCCTCGACGAGATCGCGCAGTTCCGAGCCGAGGCCGAAGGCGGGCGCAATCCGCGCGACTTCAAGGTGATGCTCGCGCAGGAGATCGTCGAGCGCTTCCATTCGCGCGCCGATGCCGAGCGCGCCCTCGAAGACTTCAATCACCGTGCGAAGGGCGGCGTGCCCGACGACATCGCCACGGTGACGCTCGCCGGCGCGCCGCTCGCGATCGGCCAGTTGCTGAAGCAGGCGGGGCTCGTGCCGTCGACGAGCGAGGCGCTGCGCAACATCGAGCAGGGCGGCGTGAAGATCGACGGCGCGACGGTGTCCGACAAGGCGCTGAAGGTCGAAGCGGGCGAGTTCGTCGTGCAGGTCGGCAAGCGCCGCTTCGCGCGCGTGACGCTCACCGCATGAGCGCGCGGCCCACGATTCGACTGAGCGCTCTGCGCGCCGCGTGCTTCGCGCGCGTCGCGCGTGCGACGGCGGCGCGCACATGATCGCGCTGATCCAGCGCGTGAAGCGCGCCGACGTGCGTGTCGGCGACCGCGTGACGGGCGAGATCGGCCCGGGCCTCCTCGCGCTCGTCTGCGCGGAGCGCGGCGACACCGAGGCCGTGGCCGACAAGCTGCTCGCGAAGGTGCTCGGCTACCGGGTGTTCAGCGACGCGGCGGGCAAGATGAACCTGCCCGTGTCGAACATCGACGGCGCGGGGCGCGCGGGCGGCCTGTTGCTTGTGTCGCAGTTCACGCTCGCGGCCGACACGAACAGCGGCCTGCGCCCGAGTTTCACGCCCGCCGCGCCGCCCGACGAGGGCGCGCGCCTCTTCGACTACTTCGCGCGCGCGGCCCGCGAGCGTCATTTGATCGTCGCGACGGGCGAGTTCGGCGCCGACATGCAGGTGTCGCTCGTCAACGACGGCCCCGTGACGTTCTGGCTGCAGACGCGCCCCTGATGCTTCGATTCGAGACCGCACCGATGGCCACGACGCAGATCCTCTTCATCCGCCACGGCGAGACAGCCTGGAACCGCATCAAGCGGATTCAAGGCCACATCGACATTCCGCTCGCTGACACGGGGCTCGCGCAGGCGCGGCAACTGGCCGAGCGTCTCGCGCGCGACGCACGCGCCGGCGCGCGGATCGACGCGATCTATTCGAGCGATCTGTCGCGCGCGCAGCAAACCGCGCAGCCGGCGGCCGACGCGCTCGGCCTGCCGCTCGTGCTGCGCGAAGGGCTGCGCGAGCGCGCGTACGGCGTGTTCCAGGGGCACGACAGCGCCGAGATCGAGGCACGCTTTCCCGACGCGTTCGCGCAGTGGCAGACGCGCGATCCCGGCTTCGAGCCGGAAGGCGGCGAATCGCACCGCGCGTTCCATCACCGCGTGTTGCACGAGGTCGAGCGGATCGTCGCCGCCCATCCGGGCGGGCGCATCGCGTGCGTCGCGCATGGCGGCGTGCTCGACTGCGTGTACCGGTTCGCGAACGATCTGCCGCTCGAGGCGCCGCGCAAGCACGCGCTCCTGAACACGAGCGTCAACGTCGTCGATTACGGCGATGGCCGCGCGCGTGTCGTGCGCTGGGCCGACGTCGATCACTTGAGCGAAGCGAGCGACGACGACGGCTATCGGAAGGTGCTGTGACGCCGTAACGCGGCTCGTGTGCGCGAGTGCGCGCTTGGCCGCGAGGATGGTCGTGCCGTTGCGGCGCGCCGCAGCGGCTGTCAGCGTCAGCGCAGCCCGTGGCGCGTCTTGTAATCGAGCGCATACGCGATCTTGCCGGGCTTGTCGGCCGTGATCGGCTGGCGCAGCTTGTCGAATTCCCCTTTGCCGTATTTCTTGCCGCCGTTGATCTGATCGGCGCGGCCGAGGTCGGCGCCTGTCTTGCCGTCGATCACCGGATCGGCCGACGCGACCATTCTCGCCGACGCATTCCATATCGCATTCAGGTAGCCCGTATCGGCCGTTGCCGGGTCGGGATCGGTCGCGCCCGCGCGCGCCAGGTCGTAGCCGGCGAGCGAGAACGTCGCCGGCTGCCCGCGCAGCCAGTCGGCCCAGTAGAACTCCAGGTAGTCGGTCGCCTGCGCAGGCTTCGCGTAGCCGATGTCGCGCGTGAAATAGACGAGCGACCGGTAGCGGTCGTCCTGCATGCCGAGCGCGAGCCCAAGCCCGGCGGGCAACTGATCCGGCGCGATCGGCCGGCCGTCGCCGTCCTTCAGGCGCGTGTAGCCGCGGCTTTGCATCTGCTGCCAGAACGCCGTGCCCGAGTAGTCGCTGAGGTTGTCCTTGACGACGACGTGCACGTGGAGCGTCGGGCCGCCGTCGGGCGTCTCGTAATAGGTCGACAGGCCGTGGTGACCGTCGGTCACGTATAGCGTGTCGCCGTTCGGGCCGATGATGACGGGATTGAGCACCGTGCGGTCGCGCGCGTCGGCGCCGGTCGTGCAAGCGTAGCTCGTGGCTTCACGCAGCACCGATTGCGCGGTGTAGCCGTTCGACGCGACGCCGCCGAGCCCTTCGTCCGCGCAGAAGTCGTCGAATTTCTTGTCGGGCTGCCGCTCGTAGCGACCGAGCTTGTAGTAGATCTGGTCGTAGCCGAGCGCGCCTTGCGTCGGACGCAGTTCGCCGAGCACCACGTCGAGCATGTCGCCCGTGCGCACGCTTTTCCATTTGCCCTGCGCGGGGGCGGGCGTCGATGGCGACGGATTGCCGGCGCTCTCCGGGTTCGTTGCATTGCCTGGTGTGGAGCCGTTCGCGCCGGCATCGACGGCGGCGATCGGGGCGACGGGGGCCGTGCCGTCGCCGCCGCATGCGGCGATCGCGGCGATGAGCGGAAAGGCGGCAACGGCGACGAGGCGTGAGAGCGGATGAGGCATCGGGCAATGGCGTCGACAATGGGTTGGGCGGCGGCGCGCGGCTGACGCGCGTGCGCGGAGCCGTTAGCATCGCGAATCGATGTGACAGGTATTTGAAATGAAATCGACGGGTTGGGCTACTTGCCGGTGCGGCCGGGCTGCTGGGGCGACGCGGCGACGCGCCGGCGGGCGCGCTTCGACACGCCGTTGACGAGCGCCCAGCGGATCACCGGCGCGACGATCCGCATGCCGGGCCGCACGAGCGCACGGCGCACGGAAGCGAGTGCCGACAGGCCGAGCATCTGCTGCGCCCAAGTCGGCAGCAGGTCGACGCCGGCGTTGAACAGCAGCGTGGCGGCGGGGCGCATCGCCGGCTTCGGCACCGGCACGTTCGTCAGGATGCGCACCACCTCGTGCGTGCGTTCGCTTGCTTCCAGTTCGGGGCGCATCGCGGCGAAGTACGCGGCGACGTCGGCGCGCGTCTTGGGCACGTTCGTCGCGCCGAGCAGTTCGGCGACGCGCGCCGTTTCCGCGTAGTAGCGGTCCTGGTCGGCACCTGACAACTGCGGATTCGCGTAGCGCAAGTGCGCGGCGAGAAAGCTCGACACTTCGGCGACGTGCACCCACGTCAGCAGCGCCGGGTCGCTCGCGCGATACGGGCGGCCGTCGAGCCCCGTGCCGGTGACGGTCTCGTGGATCGCCTTCACGCGCTCGATCAGCTTCAGCGCGTCGGCGCGGCTGCCGTACGTCGTGCCGGAGATGAACGTCGCGGTGCGGCGCAGGCGGCCAAGGATGTCGGTGCGGAACGTCGAATGGTCCCACACGCCCGCGAGCGCGAGCGGATGCAGCGCTTGCAGCAGCAGTGCGGAGATGCCGCCCGTCATCATCGACGTGAAATCGGCGTGCACTTTCCAGCACACCGCGTCGGGGCCGAAGAGACCGGGGTCGCCGGGCGGCGACGAGTAGTCGAGCGACGGGCCGCTGCCTGCCGTCAGATGCGTGACGCCGCCCGCGACGCGCGCGCGCACACGCTCGACGAGCGGACGGCCGATCGTCGAGCGTGCTGGGCGGTTGTGTAGCGGGGCGGACATCGATTGGCTCGTCGGAACGGGAACGGCGTCAGCGCTGAGCGTCCGGCGTGTCCCAGAGATTGCACACGGCGCTCGCGGCGTCCGGCGCGGAGAGTCCGAAGTGCCGGTACGTGAGGAGCGTCGCGACGCGGCCGCGCGGCGTGCGCTGCAAGAATCCCTGCTGGATCAGGTACGGCTCGAGCACGTCCTCGATGGTGTCGCGTTCCTCGCCGATCGCGGCGGCGAGGTTGTCGACGCCGACCGGCCCGCCGTCGAACTTGTGCAGGATCGCCTCGAGCAGCTTGCGGTCCATCAGGTCGAAGCCGACAGGATCGACATCGAGCATCGCGAGTGCGGCGTCCGCGACGGCAGCGGTGATGTTGCCGTCGGCTCTCACTTCCGCGTAGTCGCGCACGCGGCGCAGCAGGCGGTTCGCGATCCGCGGCGTGCCGCGTGAGCGCTTCGCGATTTCGAGCGCGCCGTTCGGGTCGATCGGCGCGTTGAGGAGCGCGGCCGAGCGGCGCACGATCCGCGACAGCTGCTCGGCGTCGTAGAACTCGAGTCGCGCGACGATCCCGAAGCGGTCGCGCAGCGGATTGGTCAGCATGCCCGCGCGCGTCGTCGCGCCGACGAGCGTGAACGGCTGCAGGTCGAGCTTCACGCTGCGCGCGGCCGGCCCTTCGCCGATCATGATGTCGATCTGGTAATCCTCGAGCGCCGGATACAGGATTTCCTCGACGACAGGCGACAGCCGGTGGATTTCGTCGATGAAGAGGACGTCGTTCGCTTCGAGGTTCGTGAGGAGCGCGGCGAGGTCGCCTGCGCGCTCGAGCACGGGGCCGGACGTCTGGCGCAGGTTCACGCCCATCTCGCGCGCGATGATGTGCGCGAGCGTCGTCTTGCCGAGGCCGGGCGGCCCGAACAGCAGCACGTGGTCGAGCGCTTCGGAGCGGCGCTTCGCGGCCTCGATGAAGATCTCGAGCTGGTCGCGCACCTTCTCTTGGCCGACGTATTCGTCGAGCTGGCGCGGGCGCAGCGCGCGTTCGAACGCTTCTTCGTGCGAAGACACGGGCGTGGCGGCGATGATCCGCTCGGCGGCGAGTTTGTCGGTTTCGATCATGCGGCCATTGTACCGCGCGGCGCGGTCCGGCCAACCTGGCCGAACGGCCGAGTCGCCGCCTGGCGCCCGGCGTGCGAAGCTGTCTCCGACGACGCGCCGTTACGCCTTCGACAGCGCCTTGAGCGACAGCTTGATGCCTTCGGACACGCCGGTGCCGGCCGGCACGTTCTTGATCGCGGCGAGCGCTTCCTTTTCCGAATAGCCGAGCGCGACGAGCGCGTTGAGGATGTCGGTCGCGTGGTCGGACGGGGACGCCGCGCCGGCGAGCGGGCCGAGATCGGCGCCGAGCTTGCCTTTGAGTTCGAGGAGCAGGCGCTCGGCCGTCTTCTTGCCGATGCCGGGCACGCGTGTGAGGCGCGCGGCGTCTTGCAGCGTGACCGCTTGCGACAGCTCCGCGACGCTCATCCCGGACAGCACGGCGAGCGCCATCCGCGCGCCGACGCCCGTGATCTTGAGCAGCTCGCGGAACGTCGAGCGCTCTTGCGGCGTGAGGAAGCCGTACAACAGGTGCGCGTCCTCTCGGACAATCAGTTGGGTCAGCAGCACGACCTTCTCGCCCGTGTGCGGCAGGTTGTAGAACGTGCTCATCGGCACGTCGACTTCATAGCCGACGCCGTTGCAGTCGACGAGGAGGTGCGGGGGATTCTTTTCGAGCAGGGTGCCGGCGATGCGACCGATCATGGCGAGTGCGGGACGGAACGGAAAGCGCGAGTGTAGCGCACCGCGGTGCGCGCGCGGCAGGGTGCCCCTATGTTGTTCGTCAAGCGTTAGGGGCCGACTTGGGTTGGTAAATGGTTCCGTCGCGCAGCATGGCGAACAGGACGTCGCAGCGTCGCCGTGCCAGTGCGATGAGCGCTTGGTTGTGGCGCTTGCCTTGCTGGATCTTGCGCGAGTAATAGGCCCGTGAGACTGGGTCTCGTAAGGCAGCGAAGGCGGAGAGGAACAAGGCGCGCTTGAGCACCTTGTTGCCCCGTCTGGATGGGTGCTCGCCACGGATCGACGAGCCTGAGCGCCGGGTGACCGGGGCAAGGCCAGCGTAGGCCGCCAGATGAGCAGCCGAAGCGAAGGCTTTATGGGCGACTTCGGTCAGGAGTCTGGCGGCGGTCCTGACGCCGACTCCCGGCATGCTGGTCAGGACCGGCCAAAGAGGGTGAG